>JAFASX010000150.1 GCA_019244295.1 Pseudonocardia sp. | reverse complement strand
CGCCAGCGCATGAACGGCTGGGAGTTGATGTTCTCGTCGTCCTTGGTGAAGTCCAGTCCCCCCCGCAGCGCCTCGTACACCACGCGGCCGTAGTTGCGGGCGGACAGACCGAGTTTCGGTTTCGTGGTCGCACCAAGCAGGGGGCGGCCGAACTTGTTGAGATATTCACGTTCCATGACCACGCCATGTGGTGGACCCTGGAACGTCTTGACGTAATGCGGCGAAATCCGCATGTCCTCCAACCGCAACGCCTTCAACGCCTTGAAACCGAACACGTTGCCGATGATCGAGGAAGTGAGGTTGGCGATCGACCCTTCCTCGAAAAGATCCATGTCATAGGCGATATAAGCGATGAACTGGCCTTCCGCGCCAGGCACCGCGTCCACCCGATAACATTTTCCTTGGTAACGATCGTAAGCTGTCAATCGGTCGGTCCAGACCACCGTCCACGTCGCGGTGGACGACTCGCCAGCGACCGCCGCCCCAGCTTCCTCCGGCGGCACTCCCGGCTGCGGCGTGACCCGGAACGCCGCCAAGATATCGGTATCCTTAGGTTGGTAATCCGGTTGCCAGTAACCCATTTCCGCGTAAGGAATGACACCAGCGCTCCAGCGGTCCACCACCCGGCTCCTCCTCGTCGATCGGCCAGTAAACACTCGCCCCTCTCGCAGACTATGGTGGACACCTTTTCCGCGCAGGACTAGCAAGAATAACCGGCCAACCATCAACCGTTCGCCAAAGTGTCGCCACAGGACGGACAGGCGCCGCGTAGCCGGCTTACCCTAGTCGAGGATCTTGGGCGGCGGCTCGCGGCACGACCAACAGGGATGTCCTAAACGCGCGGAGATCCTGGGCCAGCATACCCGAACCAATGACTTGGCCGCAGGTCGGCGACAGCCCTCTGCGATCGTCAGCTGTTTGGTTAAGCGTCGTATGCAAACTCTTGATGGACAACCGGACAATCCCCCGCCCATCGTGATATTACTCGCTTGGCCGCGATCGATCTGCCGAACGCCGCGCCGGGGATTTTGAGCTTTTCGTAACGCAAGTCAAGTTTGCAAGTCGTCTTGCGAGTCGGTCCGGTATGTAGTGGCGGCCCGTCTGAACAGCACCGAGGGGCCACCCGCATGGGTGGCCCCTCGGGCTATTGCTATTTCGTCGATGCACCAGCCTGGCCGGTGAGCTTCGTCGATGCACCAGCCTGGCCGGTGAGCGTCACGCCCGCTGGAGCTGTCGGGCGTTAGTGCGGATCTGTCCAGCGTCGGTCTGAGCTTGCTGGGCATAGTTGTGGGCTTGCTGGGCCTGGTCCTCGGCCTGCTGGGCCTGCTCGTTGGCCTGGTCAGCCCGCTCCTGGGCACTTTGCGCACGCTGGTTAGCCTGCTGCGCCTCGTTCTGCGCCTGCTGCACCAGGCTCTGCGCCTGCTGCACCTGGCCCTGCGCCTGCTGAGCACGCTGGTTGGCCTGCTGCGCCTCGTTCTGCGCCTGCTGAGCCTGGTTCTGCGCCTGCTGCAACTGGTTCTGCGCCTGCTGAGCCTGGCTTTGCGCCTGCTGAGCCTGGTTCTGCGCCTGCCGCGCCTGATTCTGCGCCTGCTGCGCGGCGTTCCTGGACTGCTGCGCCCACTGCCGTGCGTTGTGGGCATCATGCTGTGCCGTCCGGGCCTGGTCTTCCACTCGTTGCAGGTCCCGTTGCAGCTCGTTGACCGTCATGTCAACGAAGGCGCGCTCGTCCCGGTAGCGCTGACTCTGGCTTTCCTCGTCCCGGTCGGTGCTGGCCTGCCGTGAGGTCGACGATGATGTCACGCTGACTCCTTGATGCATCGATTCGTTGAACTGACATTGAGTTGAACTGACATTGAACAGACGCGCTGCGGCATTCATGAACAACATGGCATTCATAACCGACACACGGTTCTGGCCAAGGCGTTAGATCATTCCCGCCGGCACGTCCGCTACAATCCTTAACGTAACCGGTACAAGGGGTCAACCCCCACGCCAGTTTATTTCGGCGAGGTTTCAGGCACGTTCATGGCGCCCACGAGAAGTTTGTAGCCACCAAAGCTGATGGACGGCTTGTCCGTACAAGTTTCCAAGGTCATCCTCACGCGCAAAAGATGCAAGCTGGCGCATATCGTGCCCGCCCGCGTTAGCGGCGGCGTTGGCGCTCTTCGTCTAGATCTGTTAATTAGGGCGTCGTCTTTCGCCAGCGAAGCGTGATCAGTTGGTTTTAACATCGTTTTGATTTGGCTGTAGCGTTAGACTGGTACCGTCTTGTGTTTGGGGCGGCGACTCGTATGCACCCGCCGGGCGGAGATTGGGTTGTCGTACCGGTCGAGTTGGAAGACGGGGGTCTTCGTCAAAGCGAACCGAGGATGTGCACGTATTGCATCACTATATAGCGGAGCTATGGCCTGAAACTGGTTTAAAGCCGCGGTGGGTGGGTACGCCCCCCTGAGCGCGGTGGGTGGGTACGTTCCCCTAAGCAAGCATCCGACGTTCACTGAGGAGACCCTCAGCCGATAATCAAACAACTCACCGAGAATAATGCTGAATAAAGGCGACAGAATCATGTAGCACAAGGAGGCTCATTGGCCAGCAACGCCGCCGATGCAGATCACCTGTACGAGCAGGTCGCGATGTCACTCCGCGGGGCGATCACGCGAGGCGAGCTAGAACCCGGGGAAGCGATTCCCTCCGAGGCCAAGTTGGGGGTGCAACACGGTGTCAGCCGGGACACAGTGAGAAAGGCGCTCGGGCTCCTTACGCAGGAAGGGCTGATAATCGGTGGCCAGGGAAGAACGCGTTTCGTGCGCATCTACGCACCATTGCGCTGGACATTGTTTAATTCCGAGAGCCAGGGCAACTCTGACACTTGGAGCACCGAAGTCGTCAGACAGGGACGACAGCCAGCTGAGACGATTGAAGTCGGCATTGTGGTGCCCCCAGAACGAGTGGCTGATCGGTTGGAACTCGATCCCAACCGGATATTGGTCGTGGTGCGTAAACGGGTCCGCTATGTGGACGATAAGCCTTACCAGCTCGCTGACAGCTACTTCCCAGAGGAACTTGTGCGGGGCACTCTCCTCATTGAGCCCCGATCGCTATCTACACCTGACGGTCTAGCCGCTATCGGATGCACCCAATCGCGGTCCGTAGATGAAATAGAGGTACGTATGCCGACCTTGACCGAAAATAAGCGACTCAAACTGGCCCCTGGCACACCGGTCGCTGGGATTACTCGCACCGGATACGGGAAAGACAACAAGCCACTGCGAGTCACGGTAACCGTGGCCCCCGGGGACCGCAACTTATTCGTTTACAAATTCGGTGTCCACTAGCTAATACTCGCCGTCGTGCACCAGATTCTAGGTCAGAATGCTTTGCGTGGCTAGATCGCCCGCGACGAGGTGGCTCGCAGCCGCCGCATCGTGTCGCGTAGGCTGGTGGGAAGGCCATCAACCCACCGCCCCGGCCGACACCGCCGTGATCCGCAATACAAAAACGACCATACAAAGATCGTTATCTAATGCATAGGTGGGTTTTAGAAAGCACGTTTGTCGTTAGCGTGCGTAGCTTTCTGAAACATTCCGCAGTGGGAATTCGGCGAATTTTGGTGACGAACCGCACAAGGCGGAAAACAGCGAATGAGAAACGGAGGACAGCACGCGGCCGGCTTACGACCAGTGGCACCTCGCTCGGATGCACCTGCCCGTGACGGCGGGCGTATAGCTCGTAGATGTGCCGATCACGCGCCCGAGTTGTCCCGTACTGCCGACCGTGCCGAGGGGGTAGGGCCGTCGCAGGAAGGTCGTTTCGGCGGCGGTGGGCGTTCCTCGGACACAGGGCACGCCTGGCAGCCGCGAAATTCCCAGCCACACCAGCCCGTTGGCACCGAGAAATCTTGGCTGTGGTTGGCGATCCGCCCGCCGCGCCGACACGGCTGCCACGAGCAAGCGCCCGCTCCTTCGACAGTCCCGTCGCGAAGCTGATCGGCCCGCCCATGCTCGTCAGCGGGCTTGACAACCAACATCGAGCGCCGTAGCGACGCCCAGCGCATGTGACACGAACCGTATCACGATGCATGCGCCGTCGCTTTGATGCATGCATCGAATCAAGTTGTGCTGCGGCGGGTTGTCGTGAGCGATGTCAGTCGAGGCGGTCGCGGACCCGCTCGATGACCGCCGCGGCGTCGGCTCCGTAGACGGCTTGTTCGCGTTGGTGGGCGAACATGGCTTCGTAAGCGTCGACGTCGACTGGTTCGGTGAGGGTGGATTCCGTTGTCAGGGCTTCGGTGTCGACTTCGCGGGTGCCGTCTGGCCAGCGCAAGAGTTGGAAGGCGTTGCAGGTCTTAGCGTGCCGCATCGCGTCAAGGGTGACAATCCCGATCTGATGTGTGGGGGAATCGAGGAGCTTGAGCAGCCGCTTGAGCTGGGCGTCTGACACGCTTGCGGCTGCTGGCTGCCACGCTAAGGCCGTCTCGGTGATCACGGCTTCGAACTGGACACCGGCGGCGCGGATGGCTTCTTGGCGCTCGTGCCGCGCGCGCACCGACTCGGCGAAATCGTCGGGGGTGACGGCGCCGATGCTGAGAAGCAGTTCGCGGCAGTAGTCATCGGTCTGGAGCAGGCCCGGGATGACCTCGCATTGATACACCGCTATGGATTGCGCGGTGCGCTCACGTGAGATGCGGTTGCGTTGGTGCTGGGCATGCCCCCAGCGGTTGAGCCGGCGAATCGCGGTGGCTTCGACGGCGGCATCTTCGGCGATCCCAAGCAGCCGCCGCATCTCCTGCTCGTCAGCGAGCGATGTCGGCGACCGGGAGCATGGTCTCGCCGCGCTCGCCCCTGGAAACCTTGGATTGCGACCAGCCCATTTCCCGCGCCAGGGCACGCCCGCTGAGGCCGGCTTGCTCGCGTAGCTCTTCGAGCCGCTTACCTAGAACCCGTCGGCGATTGCTACTCGCGGAAGCTCTGGGATTAGGCAACCCGCACGTACCCCTCGGGCCAGTGGTAGTCGTTGAGATCCGCCGACAGCCGCAACGCCGCCTCGCGTACGTCCAGGTAGGGAGCGATCTCGGCGTTCTCGAGGACACGCACCCCATGGAAAGCGCTACCGGCGGTGTAGTCCATGACGGCCACCACGCACGTCAGGGTATCGACGTCGAAAACCCAAAAATCCTGGTCCCAAGGACCGGCCAAACCAGAGACTCCGGATCTGTCGAGGATCCGGACCTGTTCACCGGCGGCGACCAGATCCGGGAAATAGGCGAACTCAAACAGCGTATAAGGGGTCGGCGGTTGACTTACCAACCGCACACGGACGATACCGCGCTTCGGCCGCAACGATCGCACCCACGCCTGATACGCGAGATCCTCCTCAGATGGAGTCGCGCGCCCGGTCGCTACAAACTCCTCGAACTGATCTCGCTCGTCAGCGATGTCGTAGTGATCCCGGGCTTCCAATCGTCACGCGGAGCGGCGAAAGCCCTCGAATAGCTCGGCAAGCGCCGTCATGGGATCAATCCCAACCGCACGGCTACTCCTACCAAACAAGAAAGTAGCACTTTAACTACCTTCTCCCCGACACCGGAAACGATTTTCCTCGTCAGGTCGGTATCAGACCGACCCTGTATCACGAGGGCATCTTTGACACGAAGAACAGCATGATCGTCATAATGTCCGCTGGTTGGAGCGACCACGCTCACTTCCTGACCCACACCTGACACAGCCCAGCCATGCCTCTTCCGCATCGCTCACCACGAACGACATTTAACCGACACAGCATGCGGCGGTGTGAAGCCATCCCCGCAAAACGGCTCCAGAGGACCTACCTCCATCTCAAGCGCAGTTACACTCAGCAAGGAAAGCCCGACCTAACTAATCGGACCTCCTTCTCGCGCTCGTGGCGCACGATCTTGTGGGATCTGCCCTGCCTGCGATGATCATGACAAGATCGCTGAATAAGTCTCTGTCATGGTTGCTGTTGGGCTGCGATGATTGGTGTGTGGATCCTGGACCGCGGGTTGTTGATGGTGGTCGGGATGTGGTGTTTGTTAGTTATAGCCACTGTGACGCGCAGTGGGCGCAGCGTTTCGGGGTGTTGCTGAAGCCGTTGGTGCGCCGCAAGCGGCTGCGGTTATGGATGGACACCGAGCTTCGTGTGGGGGATGAGTGGCATCCCGGCATCATGGAGACGATCGAGCGAAGCGGTGTGGCGCTGTTGTTGGTCAGCGCTGATTTCCTGGGTTCGGATTTCATCATGGACCAGGAACTGCCGGAGTTGATCAAACAGGGTGTCCGGCTAGCGCCGGTGTTGGTGGGTGAGTGCTTGTGGCGGCACGTTCCCGAGCTGGAACGCGTGCAGTGGTTACACGACCCGAGTCGCGATACCGCCTTAAATTTTCTCACCGACCAGCCCGGCTTACGAGATCGGCAACTTCGGGTGATCTGCGAACGGCTCATTGCGGTGGCCCCGGAAGGACCTGACAAACGGTGGACGAAGGCACAGATGCCGCCCGCGGCGGTGGACTCCATGCCGGTGGCCGCGGTACCGGCGGGCTGTGTGGGTGGGCGGTTGTCGGGGGTGCCCGCTTTGCCGCCGGGTTATCTGGTGCGCGAGGAACTCGCCGGAGTGATTGACGCGGTGATCGCGGTCGAGGGCGGCGCGGTGGGGCTGACCGGGCAGGTCTCGGCCATCGGGTTGCACGGCCAAGGCGGGATCGGCAAGACCGTGCTGGCCGCGGCGGTGGCCCGTGATGAGGGCATCCGTCGCCGGTTCCCCGACGGGGTGTACTGGGTCAGCCTCGGGGAAAAACCCGACATCCTGGGTATTCAGCTGGAGTTGCTAGCCCGTGTGGGGGCACGGGATCGGGTGCCGCGCACGGTCGTTGAAGCGCGTAATGCACTGCGTGAGGTGTTGGCGCCGCAGCGGGTGCTGGTGGTGATCGATGACGTCTGGTCCGACGCCGCAGCGCTGGCCTTTCAGGTCACCGGGCCGCACGGCCGGCTGCTGTACACCTCCCGCGACCCGCACGCACTCACCACGGCCGGGGCCCGCCTCTACCTGGTGGATGTCTTATCCGCGCAGGCGGCACGGGAGCTTGCCGCCGCCATTATCGATATCCCACCCAACGCACTACCCACCGCGGCGGATCGAGCTTTCAGCGAAGTGGGCCACGTGGCGCTAGCGGTAGCCTTGCTCGCCGCCGCAGTCCGCAGAGGCCAATCGTGGGAGGTGATCAACGCCGATCTTCGGCGTGACGCCGAGGTCTTCGGGGATCACCCCTATGCCAACACCTTCAAGGCGATGCAACTATCCCTCGCGGCGCTGCCCACCGAGCTGGTCGAGGCATTGCTCAGCCTGGCGATATTTCCCCCGGACATCCAGATCCCCCTAGCCGCGATCACCCGCTACTGGGCACACACCCGCAGCCAAAACACCCACAAGACCCGGCGCGACCTCACGGCCCTGGCCAAGGCAAACGTGCTCCGCCTAGACCTCAAGGCCGATCGTGTGAGTTTCCACGATTTGCAGCACGAGTACCTGCTGCTGCACGCCCCCACACTGGCATTGCTCCACGCCGAACTGCTCGACGCCTACCGCGCGGTACTCCCGGGTGACCGTGACCAGTGGTGGCGCCTACCCCCGCGGGAGCCCTACATCTGGGACCACCTAATCGCACACCTAGCAGCCGCCGGAGAACGCCGGATACTGGCCAACACCGTCACCGACCCCGCCTACCTCACCCAACGCATCGCCACAGGCGGCCCGAACGCCGCCGAGACCGACCTCAACCACGCCGCCACCGTGCTGCCCACCAACAACCTCATTAGGCTCATTAGGTGGTGGCAAGGCTGGATCGCCCGCCATGCCCACCTACTAGTGACCCCCAGCGACCCCGTTACCAACGTCAACACGAGCAACGGGTCCGCGATCGCGCCCACTATGCTTGCCTGGCTTACCACGAACAAGTCGCTTCCCCAGGGCATCGATCTCGATCGGCTGACCCCCCTGCTCCCCACCCCCCATCTGAAAGTCCGGTGGGGCCTCACACCGCAGGCCACAGCCCTGGTCCGGACCCTCACCGGCCACACCGACGACGTACACGCGGTGGTGTGGTCACCGGATGGCACTCGGCTAGCCAGCGCCAGCGAGGACCTCACGGTGCGGGTCTGGGACCCGGTCACCGGCACGCAACTGGCCACCCTCACCGGCCACACCCACGGGGTGCGGGCGGTGGCATGGTCACCGGATGGCACCCGGCTAGCCAGCGCCAGCGAAGATGACACGGCGCGGGTGTGGGACCCGGTCCGCGGCACCCAGCTGGCCACCCTCACCGGCCACACCCACGGGGTGCGGGCGGTGGCATGGCACCCGGTTAGCCAGCGCCAGCTGGGACGGCACGACGCGGGTGTGGGACCCAGTCACCGGCACACAGCTGACCACCCTGGCCGACCACACCAGCTACGTGGAGGCGGTGCGAGCGGTAGCGTGGTCACCGGATGGCACCCGGCTAGCCAGCGCCAGCTGGGACACAGTGCAGGTGTGGGACCCGGCCACCGGCACACAGCTGGCCACCCTCACCGGCCACACCCACGAAGTGCGCGCGGTGGCATGGTCGCCAGACGGCACCCGGCTAGCCAGCGCCAGCTACGACGACACAGTGCGGGTATGGAACCCGGCCACCGGCACACAGCTGACCACCCTGGCCGGCCACACCTACTGGGTGGAGGCGGTGGCATGGTCGCCAGACGGCACCCGGCTAGCCAGCGCCAGCACCGACGGCACGACGCGGGTGTGGGACCCGGCCACCGGCACACAGCTGACCACCCTCACCGGCCACACCCACGAAGTGCGGGCAGTGGCATGGTCACCAGACGGCACCCAGCTAGCCGCCATTACTCGCAGAGGCAGAATCTGGGTCTTCGATTTTGACCGTTCTCACCCCGCATACCTGCAGGTCGAACAACTTACCTGCCTGCACTGGACCGATACCGGAATCGCAATCGGTGGACTGCGTGGTGTCAGTGTCCTCGATCTCACCTACACCTGAACACCACTTCAGGTACTTCACAGAACCAAGCACCACATCCACGGCCGGTGTACTCCCCCGGTACACCAGTTCGGCCAACGGGCCACCAGCCTAGGCACGGCACGCCGCCGCATGCGGCACTCGAGAGCCTTTATTTCAAAGAACCTTTGTTAAAGGTGTATTCGGCCAAACTGGCGCCTATCGAGTACAATCCCCGCCAGCACCGGCCGCAGGGTGCTTAGGGCACGTATTCGGCGCAAACACCCGGCGACGGCCGGATAGCACCGGACACGCCCGGACGACACAAGATCGGCCCCTGGCTGGAATTCTCAGGCCAGGGGCCGATCTTGTGGATATCAGGGGTGTAGCCCCGACGGGATTTGAACCCGCGCTACCGCCTTGAGAGGGCGGCGTCCTAGGCCGCTAGACGACGGGGCCACATGGGAAACGGAAAATACCGCATCCGCTGGGGTACCAGGACTCGAACCTAGACTAACTGAACCAGAATCAGTCGTGCTGCCAATTACACCATACCCCAATGCTTGAACCGCCCTCCCGAGCGATCCGCGCCGCTGCCGATACTAGCCGACGCCCACCTAGCCTTTCAAATCGGTCACCTCGGCCGCCGCGACCAGTTGCGATCAGTTGCGATCAGCTGCGGCCATCGCCCAACTAATCACCGGCCGCTAGCCCCCAGGACGAACCCATCCGCGCTGGTCAACAGCATCCAGGCCGGCCCCGATGCCCCGATGTTGGGCGAGCACGGCAGCGGCCGTTCATCGGCTCGCGCGCACCAGGATCGGGACCAACCCCCTGCGAGCCGAAACCAGCTGGGGGTTCGCGACAGCACCCTGGCTGTTTGCCGACACGACCGCTCAGATTCAGACGGAACGAGGTAACCGCAAAACAATCAAATTAAGAGTGAAGAAAACTGAGGCGAGAATTCCCACGGAACCCAGCGAACACCGACCCGTGATGGCTGTCACTCCACGGCAGGCTTGACGTGTCGTCCTCAAGAGACCATAATTTTGGCATATTCAACAGTAGATGAATTGAGGTGATCAGAGTGGCCAAGACGACATGCGCGGTCGTCGGCGGGGGCCCGGCTGGCATGATCCTGGGGCTGCTGCTGGCCCGTGGCGGAGTGCCCGTCACCGTGTTGGAAAAGCACGCCGACTTCTTGCGCGACTTCCGGGGTGACACCGTGCACGCCTCAACTCTGACCCTGCTCGACGAGCTCGGCTTGAGCGCCGAGTTCGCTCGGCTGCCACATCGGCTGCTCGAGCAACTCACATTCGAGCCCGATGTCGGGTCGATCACCATCAGTTTGGACCGGCTACCTGGAAATCATCAGCACATCGCGATGGTTCCGCAGTGGGACCTCCTCGAGCTGCTGGCCACCGCAGCCGAGCGTGAGCCGCGTTTCACCCTGATTCGCAATGCCGAGGTCACCAGCCTACTGACTGAGGGTGACCGAGTTGTCGGCGTGCGCTACCGCGACCGAACGCAAGGGCCCGCCGCAGGCGAACACGAACTACGCGCCGACCTCACGGTGGGCTGTGACGGGCGTCATTCGGTGGTACGCGCCGCGGCCGGTATGCATACCCGGTCGTTCGGTGTACCGATAGACGTATGGTGGTTCCGGCTACCTCGCCACGACAGCGATCAGACCGGGGTGATCGGTCGGATATCAACCGGTCATATGGCGGCCATGTTCGACCGAGGTGACTATTGGCAGTGTGCCTATGTGATCCACAAGGGCTCCGACGTCCAACTGCGCGCCGCTGGTGTGGAGGCGTTACGCGCCGAGTTCGGCGGCTTGGTGCCGTGGACCCGCGATCGGCTGGACGCCCTCCGTAGTTGGGACGACGTCAAGCTGCTCGATGTGAAGCTGGACCGTGTGAAGCGATGGTCGGCCGATGGCGTGCTGGTGATCGGCGACGCGGCGCACGCGATGTCACCGGTCGGCGGAGTGGGGATCAATCTGGCTGTCGCCGACGCGGTGGCAACCGCGCGGCTGCTCGCCGGTCCGCTGCGCACCGGCGGGGCAGGCCCCGCCCAGCTCACCAAGGTGCAGCGCAGGCGGTGGTGGCCTACCGTCGTCATCCAGGGTGGGCAGCGCCTGGTACACCGATTCGTGCTCGCTCCCCGGGTGAATTCCGACGGACGGGCGCAGCCCAGACGGCGGATGCAACCCAGTCGGCTACCGCTGCCGATGCAGCTGCTCGGGCGCTTCCTGCTCCTACGGGCACTGCCCACCCGGTTGCTCGCGCGGTTGGTCGCGCGGTTGATCGCGCTCAGCCCGCTGCCCGAGCATGCCCCACAGTGGGCCCGTCGAACAGCATCTACCGGGTCGCCGATGAAGCTGACATAGGCTCGGCGACCGGCACCTCCGGATCGGACGGCTGTGCCTGCCTCGCGTCGGCGAAAGTGAGCGCGTCCACCAAGGCCAACCAGGAGGCCTCAACCACGTTGCCGTGCACCCCGACGGTCGTCCACGAGTGAGCGTCAGCCGTGTCATGTGAACGCAACAACACCCTAGTCACCGCATCGGTACCGTGGCCTCTACCGTCGCCCGAGCCGTGCTCGGAGTTGAGGATACGGACCTTGTAGTCGGCAAGCTCGATGTTGTCCAGCCACGGGCAGTGCGGGCTCAACGCCGAGCGCAACGCGGCGTCCAACGCGTTCACCGGGCCGTTTCCTTCCTCGGTGGCGATCACCCGCTGGCCGCCCACGCGGATCTTAACGGTCGCCTCCGCTACCACCTCACCGTCGGCCCGGTGCTCGGTGATCACCCGGTAGGACTCCAGAGTGAACGGAGTCGGAGACTGCTTGCCGTCGGCCAGGGCCAAGCGCATCAACAGCTCGAGCGACGCATCGGCCGCTTCAAACGACCAACCGCGCGCCTCGCGCTCCTTAACCGTCCTCACCACCGAGTTGACCGCGTCGGGGCGGCCGGCCAGGTCAACGCCAAGCTCAACTGCTTTGAGCTCGACACTGGCCCGGCCGGCCATCTCGGTGACCAACACCCGCTGCCCGTTGCCGACAACCTCGGGGTTCATATGGTTGTACAGCTCTGGATCAACCTTGATCGCACTCGCGTGCAGGCCCGCCTTGTGAGCGAACGCTGAGGACCCGACGTATGCCTGGTGGGTGTCGGGTGCGATGTTGGCGATCTCCGCCAACGCGTGCGAGGTCCGGGTGAGCTCCATGAATGCCCCCTCCGGTAGAACCGGCATCTCGAGCTTGGCCACCAGGTTCCCGACCACGGCGAACAGATCGGCGTTGCCGGCTCGTTCCCCGTAGCCATTCGCGGTGCACTGCACGTGGGTGGCGCCGGCCTGCACGGCGGCGATGCTGTTCGCCACCGCGCAGGCGGTATCGTCCTGGCAGTGGATACCGAGCCGAAAGCCAGTGCGCTCGGCCACCTCTGCCACTACCTCGGCCACCCGCAACGGCAGCATCCCGCCGTTGGTGTCGCACAGCACCGCGACGTCCGCGCCGGCGCTCACAGCCGCGTCCAGCACGCGCAACGCCGTATCCGGATCAACGCGGTATCCGTCGAAGAAATGCTCGGCGTCCAGGAACACCCGCCGACCATGCTCCCGGAGGAAAGCCACCGTGTCGGCCACCATCGCGTAGTTTTCGCCGACGTCGGTGCGCAACGCCCGCTCGATGTGCCGGCGGTCGGACTTGGCCACCAGAGTCACCACCGGCGCCTGAGAGTCCAGGAGCGCCCGAACCTGCGGATCGGCTTCGACACGCAGCCCCGCTCGCCGAGTGGAGCCGAACGCGACCAGCGCGGCATGCCGCAGCGGCAGCTCACCGGCCGCCGCTCGCGCGAAGAACTCAGTGTCCTTGGGCAACGCGCCGGGCCAACCGCCCTCGATGAACCCAACCCCGAGCGCGTCTAGCTTGTGAGCCACCGCGAGCTTGTCGGCCACCGAGTAACTGATGCCCTCACGCTGCGCGCCGTCGCGCAGGGTCGTGTCGTAGACGTGGAAGCTGTCGGCCAGCGGTGTACCAGCGGGTGTCGTGCGGGTCAGGGGGCTTGGGTTCTGTCGGGACATCGGACGGGGTACTCCTGGATTCTTCTAGGCGAGTGGGGCAAACAAAAAGACCCCCCGCGAACATGCGAGAGGCCTGCGCGTCGGGCGATGAAGCCTGCTACCCGACGCGCTCCGGAATAATGATCACGGTGTGTTGTGCCACAGCGGCAGCCTAGCACCGCCTCAGCCGTGGCTGTCGTCACCCCGTCAAGCGGGTCAGTCACTCCCGAGGCGCACATTCCGCTGGTCAAGCGCGGACGGTCTTCGGTCTGGTCGCGTCGGCGCAAGCCACCTCAAATGTCGAAGGTGGCCGGCTTGCCCACGAGCGCGGCAAGCCGATCACCGATCGACTGAGTGTGCCCGGCCGCGCCGTGGTCCCGAGTGGCCAGGTCGAAGGCAACCGACGCCTCCACCTTGCGGGCCGCTTCGGTGTGCCCGAGGTGGTCGAGCAGCAGCGCCACCGACAGCACCGCGGCCGTCGGATCGGCGATGCCTTGGCCAGCGATGTCCGGGGCGCTGCCGTGTACCGGTTCGAACATGCTCGGGTTGCGGCCGCTGACGTCGAGATTGCCGCTGGCGGCCAGCCCGATGCCCCCGGTCACCGCGGCGGCGAGGTCAGTCAGGATGTCGCCGAACAAGTTATCGGTGACGATGACGTCGAACCGACCAGGGTCGGTGACCATATGGATAGTCGTCGCGTCCACATGTTGGTAGGACACCCCGACGTCCGGGTGCTCGAGCGAAACCTCCTCCATGATTCTCGACCACAGGCCGCCGGCGTAGGTCATCACGTTTGTCTTGTGCACCAGGGTGAGGTGTTTGCGTGGCCGAGCGCTAGCCCTGGTGAACGCGTCCCTGACCACCCGCTCGACCCCGAACGCGGTGTTCACGCTGACCTCGGTGGCGATCTCGTGTTCGGTGTCCTTACGCAAGTTGCCACCGGCGCCGGCGTACGGGCCCTCGGTGCCCTCCCGCACTACGACCAGATCGATATCCGGCGGGTTCGCCAGCGGGCACCGCACCCCCGGGTACAGCCGAGCCGGCCGGAGGTTCACGTGATGATCCAGCTCGAAGCGCAACCGCAGCAGCAACCCTCGCTCCAGGATGCCGCTGGGCACCGAAGGGTCACCGACCGCGCCGAGCAGGATCGCGTCGTGCTCGCGCAGCTCAGTCAGCACTGACTCGGGCAGCAACTCGCCCGTGGCGTGCCAACGGGCCGCGCCCAGGTCGTACATCGTGGTCTGGACACCGGGCGCCACTTCCCCGAGCACTTTCAGCGCCTCGGCGATGACTTCCGGTCCGATCCCGTCGCCGGGAATCACCGCCAATTGCATGACCTGCCGCCTCCTCGTAACCACGATATCCAACACGCCGCCGGGAGCCCGGTTGGGCTCGAAGCCGGCTCCGGAACGTTACCGGTTGCGCTTGGCGTAACCAGCCATTCATCACCCATCCGGTAACACACAAACTGGTGAAGACCGTACAGCGGTTCCGAACGGACCCGGCGTCGGCCCCGGGCTCAGGCGTGGTTCCGACCGAAAATGTCGTCGAGACCGATCTCCAGACCGTTGATCACGGTCGGTTTGAGCAAGTCGCCGTCACGGAAAGTACGAACGTTGCGGTAGTAGCCACGGATCGGGTCGGTGTGTACGTGCACCACCCGGTCCAGGAGATCGACGATCCACACCTCGACGATCTCCTGGCGGCCATAGATCGGCAACTTGATCGCCCTGTCGGTACGCAGCGAGGCATCGGACACTTCGATGAGCAGCGCCACATCTTCGGCGGCGGGGTGCGCGCTCTCGTAGAAGTCATGCCGATAGCGGGCCACCACCACGTCTGGCTGCGGTTCTGAATTCGGCATCAACCGAACCGGGTTCTGCACGATCACAGTGAACCGGTCGGCGACGCGTTGAATCAGATGCGTGGCGATCCGGTTGACCACGCTGGCATGTCGTGCCCCAATCGGTGACATGTAGACGATCTCTCCGTCGAGCAGCTCCACCCGATCGGCGGGGTCGAGAATGCCGGTCGCGCCCATGAGGTCGTACTCCTCGACGGTGAACCGGCGTCGGAAGTCAACCGTGGGGTCCGCAGCCACCGCCCGAGCATACCCGCTAGGCAGACCCGGCAGGCGCCGGGTCGTTGTCCACCGGACCGCCGCCGGTCTCCGGTGCGCCCTTAGGGACTATCGAGGTCTGGGTGCCACCGGTGGCCGGCCCGCTGTCGCCGACGATTGCCACCGGGTGGTCGGCGTCGTGGGCATAGTAATTCCAGTCGCTATCGTCAGGGCACCAACAGTGCACGTGGCTATCGCACCAACGGTCCCGGTCTTGCCCGTGGTGGTCCCAGTCGCAGTACCAACGCCCCCAGTCACAACGCTCGTGATGATCCCAGTCACAACCCGGGCGCACCCAGTCGCAGCGCCCGTGATGCCCCTGCTCGCAGTCGAACCGGTCTCGGTCGGCTTTGTCGCGATCGCGGTCACGGTCGGCCTCGGCCTTCTTGTCCTTGTCTTTATCGTCTTTATCCTTATCCGCGTCGGTCTGTTTGTCCTTATCGACGTCCGTCCGCTTGTCTTTGTCCGGCGGTATGGAACCGGTCGAGTGTGAACCTGTACTCGGCGGCTCAATACCGCCCTGCTGGCGGCCGATGCCCAGCTGACGGCTGTAGTCCGGCTGGTGACTCATGTTCTTCTGGTAGGAGCCGCTCTGCTGACGCTGATGACCACCGTTGTTATTGCCACCACCAGGCGGATTCGGATCGTTGCCCTTGGCGAGCGCCATGGGGGCACCCAATAGGGCCGTCAGTACCGCCAACACGATACCGACCAGCGCAGTCCGCAGTCTCATCGTCGCTCCTTTTCAAGACACTCTTGGCTTGCAGCGCCAGGCGGAGGCGTCTTGGCAGGGACACCGTCCAGGAGCATCGGAACGTTTCAGAAGCAACCGGCATTCACCCGTTTGCCAAGCTGAAGGGGACAATCGAGTTTCACTCGGAAAGAGCAAAGAGACCGGCGCCATGTGCCGATCGAGATCGAGACTCAGCTACCTTACGTAGCCACTCCCGCCACACACCACCCGGTCCAACGGGAGCCAGCCAGTCCGGGCGTTTTCCGCGAGTCGGTCTTCAGGTCACGCTGGTGAGCGTAGCGAAGGCAATGATGTTGTCGTTGTAGCTGCGTTTGTTCTTGTCGAAGCTGCCACCGCAGGTAATCAATCTCAGCTCGGCCGCCTGGGTGTCCCCGTAGACCGCTTGAGTAGGGAAAGCGCTCTTCGGAACCTGCTCCAGCTTCGTCACGGTAAACACGGCGGTCTTCCCATCCGACCTGGATACCTTGACCACATCACCCGGCTTGAGCTCATTTAGCCGAGCAAAAATGCCGTTCTGACCATTGCCATTGATGTGACCCAAAATCACCGCTGGTCCGACTGCCCCGGGCGTGGGACCCAGCCGATACCAGCCAGCCTGCGACGGCTTATCCAGCGGGGGAACCGCGATCGTCTGATCTGGATTCAATCCGAGCGGAATCAAGGTGGACGAAACATTGATCGCGTCGATCTTCAGTTCCACCGGGTTCGAGGCCAGCAACGGCGCGGTTGGTGTTACCGGCTTCCCGACAACTGATGGGGATGACAGCGTCGGGCCGTCATTCGGTCCTGGAGAGGGCGGCTCCGTACTGCACCCCGCCCCCAGAAGAGCTACCACCAACGCCGACGGCACTACGAGGGTCACGCTTCGTCGCCAGCTCATCGCCGCCTCCTCGCCGCTGAGCAACAGCTCCGGCCGCGACAAAGCTAGCACCGACCATGGCAGCGGCAGTACTCAATACGGTGACACTCAGAGCAGTGGGACCCTGAGCCGCGGTGACGATCGGGTCGCTGGCAACCGGACCACCCCCGGTCTCCACACCGCCCCTCGGATAGACCGAAGTCTGATCGCCACCGCCTGGCGAGCCGCCGTCCCCACCTTGGACGAAGAAGGACTGTTCCAGGGTGTTGTCGCCGCAGTGAACCCGGACGGTGTGTTCGCCCGGCTCGGCGTCGGCGCGGACATGGGTCGTCCCGTCGTAGCGCCAGTCCCGGTCACCGCTGCGGTCGAGGTCAATGCTGTCGAGCGCATCGGAATCGAGCCGGCCGGCGGGGCGATCACAGCCGACATGCACATCCACCTGGTCACCTCGGTGCCCGAATCCGGGGCGCAGGTCAAGGAACCGCTGATGATCCTGGTCCAGGACGTAAAACCCATCCGCAGGCCGGTCGCCATTCTCACAGCGCAACACCGCGCCGCCCCGACCGAAATCGGCGTTCCGCCCGACATGGGTGATACCCCGCAGCCGATCACCGTCGCGGTACAAGGTGACGTCATCCAGGACGTTGGACTCAAACCGCGCTGAGTCTCCAGTCGCGCAGTTGGCCACCACCTGCACCTCTTCCCGGCGGAATCCCGCGTGCGAACTCAGGTTCAGGAAAGCGTGTCCGTCGTACTTCCGTGCGACGCGGAAAAAGTCGGTGGCACTGTCGCCGTTTGAGCAACTTAGCGTCACGACGATCCGGCCCTCGCGGGCGTCGTCGTCAACCCTGCCGGTATGGTCATTGAACCGCACCTCTGGCGCGCTGAGGGTGCCATAACCCGATGGGCACCGTGCGTCGGCCCAAATCCGGTCACCCGGGTAAGCCTCATTCGGCAAGATCGACAGGTGGGCCTCATGATCCTGCCGAGACACGAAGTCCGGTAACAGGCTCGACTCATTCTGGACCTTCGGCAATACCATGATATTGCTGGTGGCCTGGCTGCTTCCTCCGCTGTTGTAACAGGTCAAAATCACTATGATTGAGCCAACGCCCGCGTAATCGCTAACCCTGCCGGTCGAACCGGCGAACGTTACGTCCCGGCTGGCCGACACTGACCCGGCGCCGCCGACGCAATTGGCGCTTACGCCAAAGGTGCCGCCCGGTTCTACATCACTCTTCGATAACGTGAGCTGAGCCGTCGGCGGAGGGACCGTCTGCTGCTGTTGCTTCTGCCGCTCCAGCTCCTGCTGCCGCTGCTGCTGCTCCAATTCCTGTTGTTGCTGCCGCTGCTGCTGCTCTTGCTGTTGCTCTTGTTGTTGTTTCTTCTGCTCTAGCTCCTGCTGCTGACGTTGCTGCTCTTGCTGCTGCTGTTGCTCTTGTTGTTTCTTCTGCTCTAGCTCCTGCTGCTGACGCTGCTGCTCTTGCTGCTGCTCTTGCTGCTGCTGTTGCTGTTGCTGCTCAAGCTCCCGCTGCCGCTCCAACTCTTGTTGCTGCTGGCGCTGCTGTTCCAACTCCTGTTGCTGGCGCTGTTGCTCCAATTGCTGCTGTTGCTGCCGCTGCTGCTCCAGCTCCTGCAGTTGCCGCTGCTGTTCCAATTGCTGCTGTTGTTGTTGTTGCTGCTGTTGTTGCTGTTGCTGTTGTTGCTGCTGACCGGCGTCATCGGTGCCGTTGTCAGCGGCCAGAGCGGAATGCGCGCTCCCCAGCGCGGTCAAGAGTGCCAGCACGGTGCCGGCCAGAAGCGTACGCGCTCGCATGGCGCCTCCTCATCTGACGCTCTGGCGGTTACTCTCGCGGACGGACGAGCGGCATACCGCTAATCAGGTGAGATTGTTCATTCGTAACCACATTGTGACAATCAGGGTATGGAGTGCTAGTCTGTTCGGCCCGCCCTTAACGGTACTCCGCGATGAGCGTGGCTGCCTGACAATTCAGCTCGGCGTCTGGGTGAGACCAGACGATTACTAATTTCTGCGAGCTGCGCTTAGAGGGTTCTCCATCCAAGATCGAACCGGATTTGGGCCCGTAGCACACAGCCTTAACATCCACCCGGCCGACACGACCATGATCAGGGGGGCCGTTACTGCTGTCCTGCCCAGCTCAAGCAGCAGTGACAGCCCCCTGATCTTCAAATCCGCCAAACCACCAGCTCAACGACGGAAAAGATCACGCGCGGAGCGAACGGCACATTTAGACACACAGCGCGTGCGAATGTGCCGTTCGCTCCGGAAGGAGGTTCTCTCGGGAGGACGGCGCGGGGTCAAACGTCGAAGTTGACCTGGCTGACCGTGCGCGCGTCGATCGCCGCGCCGACCAGGCCCAGCACGGTTGCGTTCACTGGCCGGTCCACCCGCAACAACATGATCGCGTCCGCGCGATCGGAGCTCTGGTTGATCTGGGCGGCCTCGATGTTCACCCCGGCTTCGCCGAGCAAAGTCCCGACCTGCCCCATCACACCTGGGCGATCGCTGTATTCGAAGAGGAGCACCGCACCCTCGGCACGCAGGTCGAAGTGTCGGCCGTTGACCTCGACCAGCTTCTCCACCGCCGTGCGGCCGGTCAGCGTGCCCGCCACAGTGACCTGCTTGCCGCCGGGCATGGCCGCGCGCAGCTGCACCACGCTACGGTAATTCTCGCTCTCCGGGGTCGTCTCGACGTCGACCTTAACCCCGCGCTCCTCGGCGAGCGTGGGCGCATTGACAAACGTAACCTGGTCTTCAACCACATCACCGAAGAGACCACGCAGCGCGGCCAGCGGCAGCACCGAGACATCCTCGGCGGCAAGCTCACCGCGCACCCGCACGGTCACCGACGCCGGCACTCCGTTGATCAGAGCATAAAGCAGCGTCCCCAGCTTCTGGGTAAGCGGCAGGTACGGACGTACCTCCTCACCGACCACCCCGGAAACCTGCACGTTGACCGCGTCCGGCACGAACTCACCGGCCAGCGCCAGCAGTACTGAGCGCGCCACGTCGGTACCCGCTCGGTCCTGCGCCTCCTTGGTTGACGCACCCAGGTGCGGGGTGACCACCACGCTCGGCAGCTCGAAGAGCGGGCTCGCGGTGGTCGGCTCGGTCGCGAACACGTCGATGCCAGCGCCGCCAACATGCCCAGACCGGATCGACTCAGCTAGCGCGTCCTCGTCTACCAGACCGCCTCGGGCGGCATTGACGATGATGACCCCGGGCTTGGTCTTGGCAAGCTGGTCCTTGCCGATCATGCCGAGGGTCTCCGGCGTCTTCGGCAAATGGATCGAGATCACGTCGGCCCGCTCGAGCAGTTCGTCCAGCGAAACCAGCTCGATCCCGAGCGCGGCGGCCCTGGCCAGCGACACGTACGGGTCGAATGCGATGATCTTGGTGCCGAAGGCCACCAGCCGCCGCGCCACCAACTGACCGATCTTGCCCAGCCCAACGACACCGACAGTCTTACCGTCGATCTCCACCCCAGAGTAGGCACTGCGCTTCCACTCGCCCGCGCGCAGGCTAGCATCGGCGGCCGGCACGTGACGAGCGGCGGCGAGCAGCAGCGCCACCGCGTGCTCGGCGGCCGAGACGATGTTCGAGGTGGGCGCGTTGACCACCATCACACCCCGAGCGGTGGCCAGCGGTACGTCGACGTTGTCCAGCCCCACGCCGGCCCGCGCCACCACCTTCAGCTTTGGCGCGGCCGTCAACACCTCAGCGTCAACCTTGGTTGCCGACCGCACCAACAGCGCATCGGCATCGGCCACCGCGACCAGTAACGCCGAGCGGTCGGTACCGTCCACACGTCGCAGCTCACAGCTACCACTGAGCATCTCGACGACAGATGAGGACAGCTTCTCGGCCAACAGGACGACCGGACGATGTGCGGCGGCGATGCTCACGGTGCTCCCAATGTCGACATGCGCGATACCCTCCGATCGTAACCTCGCCGGCCGACAACCCGGCCGCGGAGTGGCAGCTACACGTGATCTGTGCGCAGCACCACGGCGCCGAGCCCGTTGCGGACCTCCAAGCCAGCCAGCTGGGGCATCGCCAGCTCGGTCGAGGTAGCTAACACCACGTCCTGGCCCACTACCGCTGACCAGCGGGCCAGCTCGTGAGCCGAGTTGTCGGTGGCGATCGCCACCAGGGTGTATACCGGCGTCCGCCGCCCAGTGGCGCTGTCGTACCGACAGCGCATCACCACCTCTGTCCCCCACGGACGCGGGGTGAGCTGGACGGCCGCGCTCACCGGCACGGCACCGACCGGCTGCATGGCCACCGGCAGGTCGGCGGCGGCGACGACCCCGGTTGTGGTGCGCGCCATCGTGGTGTCCCAGGCCAGCGCTCCACCCGCGCCGACGAACGCAACCAGTACCAAGGCACCCACCACCAGCACACGGCGACGTGCCCGTTCCCGCCGAATCTGCGTCAGCGCGGCGGCCACCGCACCATTGCCAGTCGCATGCCACGCTGGCTCGGTCGACGACATGACCTGGGGCGTTCGACGCGCAAGCAGCCCGGGCAACCCGGCAAGCTGGCCGATCTCCCGCAGACAGGGCAAGCATCGCGTGAGGTGCTGGGCGTAGTCGCTCCGCTCGGCTGGGTTGAGCGCGCCGAGCAGGTAAGCGCCGGCCTCAGACTGTCGCCCGCAGCCCCAGGTTACCTCCGAGCTCACGGGGTCACGCCCATCTCCAGCAGGGTGCCGCGCAAGGCGCGTAAGGCGTAATGGGTCCGGGACTTCACCGTGCCTGGCGGGATCCCGAGCCGTTTGGCTGCCTCGGCCACCGAACGACCTTGGAAATAGCACTCCTGGATGACGTCTCGATGCGCCTGACCCAGCCGGCCGACCGCCTCGGCCACCAGCCAGGACTGCAGCACGTCGTCCACACCGTCGGCGACCCCGGTTTCCGGCGGCTGATCGGTGATCGTCTCCGGACGTACCGAGCGGGCCCGCCACTCATCGATCAGTACGTTACGGAGCGTACGAAGCAGCCAACCCCGCGTACTGCCCCGGCTCTCGTCCAACGCTTCAGGATGTCGCCAGGCCCGCACTAGTACCTCCTGCACGGCGTCTTGGGCTCGGCCGAGATCGCCGCTTGTCATTGACAACGCGCACGACTCCAACGCCGGGCCATGTTCGGTGTAGAGCGCACGGATCAGCCGATCGTCAACGACCAATGTCTCCCCCACCCACCGAACTACACGTACGCCAGCACGAAGCGGTTCAGTATTCGCGGGGTTAGGACCGGGGAAACAAGGTCCAAACGGGTCAGGGCGCCCGGACGAGGGCTAGCGTCAGGCTGGCGGACCCACCCAGGACATCAGCGAACGCAGCTTGGCCCCGATCTGCTCGATCGGGTGCTCGGCGCCCTCTTTCCGCAGCCGGGTGAAGTTCGGCCGGCCGGCGTCGTCCTCGGCCACCCACTCCTTGGCGAATCTGCCGTCCTGGATTTCGGCCAGGATCCGGCGCATCTCCTCTTTGACCGCCGGGGTGATGATCCGTGGTCCCCGGGTCAGGTCGCCGTACTCCGCGGTGTCCGAGATCGAGTAGCGCTCGCCGGAGATACCGCCCTCATACATCAGATCAACGATCAGCTTGAGCTCGTGCAGACACTCGAAATAAGCGATTTCTGGAGCGTAACCGGCTTCGGTGAGCACCTCGAAACCAGTCTGCACCAGCGCGGCCGCTCCACCGCACAGGACGCTCTGCTCACCGAACAGATCTGTCTCAGTCTCTTCTTTGAAGGTAGTCTCGATCACTCCCGCACGGGTCCCGCCGATGGCTTTCGCGTACGAGAGAGCCAGCGCTTTAGCGCTACCGCTGGCGTCCTGCTCCACCGCGATCAGGCACGGCACGCCCTTGCCGTCGACAAACTGCCGGCGCACCAGATGCCCAGGACCCTTGGGTGCCACCATCGCGACATCGACGTCGGACGGCGGGGAGATCAGGCCATAACGGATGTTGAACCCATGCCCGAAGAAGATCGCGTCCCCGGATCTCAGGTTCGGCGCGATGTCCTGGGCGTAAATGTGCCGCTGCTTGGTGTCGGGCGCCAGGATCATGATCAGGTCGGCTTCGGCGGCCGCCTCGGCCGAGGTGAGCACACGCAAGCCCTCATCGGCCGCCTTCTGACGCGACTCCGAACTCTCGGGCAACCCAACCCGGACGTCGACGCCCGAATCACGCAAGCTCAACGCGTGCGCGTGGCCCTGGCTGCCGTAGCCGATCACGGCCACAGCGCGGCCCTGAACGATCGAAAGATCGGCGTCGGCGTCGTAATAGATATTCGCAGGCATTGCCGCTCGAATTCCCTTCTGAGACTGCTTGTCGTTCGTGTCGTGAAAAGGCGGGTTGACTAGCCGATTGGCCAAGTCAGCTCACCGCACGGCGGCGGCGGTGATCGACCGGGGTCCCCGGCCGACCGCCACCATGCCGGACTTGACCATCTCGCGGATGCCGTAAGGCTCCAGCATGCGCAGCAGCGCGGCCAGCTTGTCACTGGTGCCGGTGGCCTCCACGGTCAGCGCCTCCGGCGCCACGTCGACGACCTTGGCCCGGAACAGCTGCACGGTTTCCAAGACCTGGCTACGCACCGTCGCATCGGTCCGGACCTTCACCAGCAGCAGTTCACGCTGCACCGACACCGTCGGCTCCAGCTCAACGATCTTGAGCACGTTCACCAGCTTGTTCAGCTGCTTGGTGACCTGCTCCAGGGGTAGCTCATCCACCGCGACCACGATGGTCATCCGGGATACATCGGCGACCTCGGTCGGACCGACCGCAAGCGACTCGATATTGAACCCGCGCCGGCTGAACAGCCCGGCGACCCGAGCCAGCACACCCGGCTTGTCCTCTACCAGCACCGAGAGCGTATGGCGGTTCATCAGCTAGCACCTCCCGCGTCATCGTCGTCGAACAGCGGCCGGATCCCTCGGGCGGCCATCACCTCGTCGTTGCTGGTGCCGGCGGCCACCATGGGCCATACCTGGGCATCCGCGCCCACCACGAAGTCGATCACGACCGGGCGATCGTTGATGGCCATCGCCTGGTTGATCACGCCGTCTACCTGCTCTCGGCTCTCACCGCGCAGCCCGACGCAGCCCATCGCCTCGGCGAGCAGCTTGAAATCGGGGATGCGGTGCTTGTGGGTGCCCAGGTCGGTGTGAGAGTAGCGCCCGTCATAGAACAGGTTCTGCCACTGCCGGACCATGCCGAGGTTGCCGTTGTTAATCACGGCTACCTTGATCGGGATGTTTTCGATGGCGCAGGTGGCCAACTCCTGGTTGGTCATCTGGAAGCAACCGTCGCCGTCGATGCACCACACTGTCTTGTCTGGTAGGCCCAGCTTGGCGCCCATCGCGGCGGGCACCGCGAAGCCCATGGTGCCAAGCCCTCCGGAGTTCAGCCAGGAGCGGGGCCGCTCGTAGCGGATGAACTGGGCGGCCCACATCTGGTGCTGGCCAACCCCAGCCACGTACAGCGCGTCCGGCCCAGCGATCTGGCCGATCCGCTCGATCACGTACTCCGGCGAGAGCGAGCCGTCAGCCGGCCAGTCGTAGCCCAGTGGGAACCTCTCGCGCCAGTCGCCGAGCTGACGCCACCAGGCGGACAGGTCGGCGAGTCCGCCCGCCCCGGCTTGTTCGGCCCGCACCGCGTCGATCAGCTCGGCGATGACTTCCTTGCAGTCACCCACGATCGGTACGTCAGCATGCCGGTTCTTGGAGATCTCGGCGGGGTCGATATCAGCATGCACCACGGCGGCACCCGGGGCGAACGTGGACAGCTGCCCGGTGACCCGGTCGTCAAACCTCGCGCCGAGGGCTACGAGCAGGTCGGAGCGTTGCATCGCGGCGACGGCCGAGACAGTGCCGTGCATGCCGGGCATGCCCACGTGCTGCGGGTGGCTGTCCGGGAACGCGCCCCTGGCCATCAGAGTGGTCACCACCGGGGCGCCAGTCAGCTCGGCGAGCTCGCGCAGCTCCTGGTGCGCCCCGGCCTTGATCACCCCACCGCCCACGTATAGCACCGGGCGGCGCGCGGCAAAGATTAACTTAGCGGCCTCCCGAATCTGCTTGCCGTGCGGGCGGGTGGTCGGCCGGTAGCCGGGCAGCTTCATCTCCGGCGGCCAGGAGAACGTGGTCTTGGCCTGCAGGATGTCCTTGGGGAGGTCGACCAGCACCGGTCCCGGGCGACCGGAAGAAGCCAGATAGAACGCCTCGGCGATCGCGCGCGGGATGTCCGCCGGGTCGGTGACCAGCATGTTGTGCTTGGTGATCGGCATGGTGATGCCGCAGATGTCGGCCTCCTGGAAGCCGTCGCTGCCGATCAGCGCCCTGGGCACCTGCCCGGTGATGGCGACCACTGGGACGGAGTCGAGGTGGGCGTCCGCCAAAGGGGTAACCAGGTTCGTCGCGCCCGGCCCTGAGGTGGCCATGCACACGCCCACCTTGCCGGTGGCCTGGGCGTACCCGGCGGCGGCGTGGCCGGCACCCTGTTCGTGCCGCACCAGCACGTGACGCACTGAGGTGGAGTCAAGCAGCGGGTCGTAAGCCGGCAGGATGGCACCGCCCGGGATTCCGAACACCGCCTCGCACCCGACCGCTTCGAGTGAGCGCACGAGGGACTGCGCACCGTTTACCAAGATCGGTTCGGTGCCCACCCGCAGCGGCCGGTTAGGGGGCGGAAAGGGCTTCGGCGAGCCGGCAAGTGGCGCTGGCCGGGGCTTAGCGGTGGTCATCGTCAGTTCACGCCTCGTTGTCTGCTCGCGGTTCTGTTTGATTGTCGTCTGGTCGGTGGGGGATACTCGGATCGGCTCGATGTGCTCAGACACGAAAAAACCCCCGCCACCGGGCGACGGTGGAGCGAGGGTTGGCGCGTCGACGAGCGAACTTCTCAGGGGTCGACGCGCCTGAGAAGTACTACGCTCACGAGCTGAATCAGCACAGCTGGGACGTTAACCGGCCATATCCCCGGCGGTCAACTTTGCGGGAATGTGTTCCCGGATTGTGGGACCCTCGGTAGCGCCACACGACCGCCGCTGGCCGCATCGACAGGCTCGGCCAGCGCAGCGACGGCTACGGCTGGCCAATAACGTCGCCGCCCGTTCCCACTTGACGGGTTGCGCTGGGAGTGACCTGCTTCGCGGCAGGCTACCCAGGGTGGCAGGATCGCTAGCGTGGCCACCCCAGCTGCCGTCGTGTTCCGGACCTCCCCGCTGGCCCTGCTCGCAGTGTTCGCTTTGACGATATGTGCCACCCCGGTGGCGTGGGGTGCTCGGGGGCTGCAGCTGGTGTACCTGCTACCAATTGGGCTGGCGGTCTGGGTGCTGCGAGTGCGCACCACGGCCGATGACCAGACTGTCGTGGCCCGTGACATCCTGCGCACCCGGCGCGTATCGTGGTCGGACATCTCAGCCCTGCGGCTACGCTCTTCCCGGATGCGACCCCGGATCAGCGCCATGCTTAGCGACGGCTCGGAGCTACCGTTACCGGCCGTGCACGTACGCGACCTGCCGATGCTCGCAGCAGCTAGCGGTGGCCGACTGCCCGACCCAAGCGCCCCGCCCGCCATGAAGCCGGCCGAAGCCGCCACACCGCCGGCCGCGGCACAGGAGACCAAGGAGTAGTCCGATGCCCGCACTGCGTTCCCGCATTACCACCCATGGCCGCAACGCGGCCGGGGCCCGCGCCCTGTGGCGCGCCACCGGCATGGGCGAGTCGGATTTCGGCAAGCCGATCGTGGCGATCGCCAACTCGTACACCCAGTTCGTTCCTGGCCACGTGCATCTAAAGGACCTCGGCGAGATCGTCGCCGAAGCGGTGCGGGAGGCCGGCGGGGTGGCCAGGGAGTTCCACACCATCGCCGTTGACGACGGCATCGCCATGGGCCACGGCGGCATGCTCTACTCGCTGCCATCGCGCGAGGTGATCGCCGACGCGGTGGAGTACATGGTCAACGGACACGCCGCCGATGCGCTGGTCTGCATCTCAAACTGCGACAAGATCACTCCCGGGATGCTCAATGCCACGATGCGGCTCAACATCCCCACGGTGTTCGTCTCCGGCGGACCGATGGAAGCTGGGAAAGCCGTGGTGGTCGACGGCGTCGCGCAAGCCCCGACCGACCTGATCACCGCGATCTCCGCCTCGGCCTCGCCGAGCGTGGACGACGACGGGCTCTCGATCGTGGAACGCTCCGCCTGCCCGACCTGCGGCTCCTGCTCCGGGATGTTCACCGCGAACTCGATGAACTGCCTAACCGAAGCGCTCGGGCTGGCCCTGCCCGGCAATGGCTCGACGCTGGCCACCCACGCCGCCCGCCGGGCACTGTTCGAACAGGCCGGACGGACCGTGATGGAGCTGGCACGGCGGTGGTATGACCACGACGACGAGACCGCGCTGCCCCGGTCCATCGCCTCGCGCCACGCGTTCGAGAACGCGATGGCGCTGGATGTGGCGATGGGCGGCTCGACCAACACCGTGCTGCACATCCTGGCCGCCGCCCAGGAGGGCGAGATCGATTTCGACCTGCCAGCGATTGACGCGGTGTCCCGGCGGGTGCCCTGCCTGGCGAAGGTATCGCCCAACTCCGACTACCACATGGAGGACGTGCACCGGGCCGGCGGCATCCCGGCCATCCTCGGCGAGCTGCGCCGGGCCGGCCTGCTGCACACCGACGTCCACACCGTGCACACCCCATCGCTGTCGGCGTGGCTGGACGAGTGGGACATCCGGTCCGGTAAGGCCTCCCCGCGTGCGATTGAGCTGTTTCACGCCGCGCCGGGCGGGGTGCGCACCACCGAGGCGTTTTCCACAACCAACCGCTGGTCGTCGCTGGATACCGACGCGGCGGGTGGCTGCATTCGAGACCTGGGGCACGCCTACACCCCCGACGGCGGACTGGCGGTGCTTCACGGCAACCTCGCCGAGGACGGCGCGGTGATCAAGACCGCCGGCATCCCGGAGGACATCTGGCGCTTCGAAGGCCCGGCCCGAGTGGTGGAGAGCCAGGAGCAGGCGGTGTCGGTGATCCTGAACAAGGAGATCCAGCCCGGCGACGTGCTGGTGGTCCGCTACGAGGGGCCGGCTGGGGGTCCTGGCATGCAGGAAATGCTGCACCCGACCGCGTTCCTCAAAGGCGCCGGGCTGGGTCGGGCATGTGCGCTGATCACCGACGGGCGGTTCTCCGGCGGCACGTCCGGCATCGCGGTCGGGCACATATCCCCGGAGGCGGCATCCGGCGGCACCATCGGGCTCGTCGAGGACGGCGACCGGATCGCGTTGGACGTGCGGGCCCGATCGCTGCGGTTGTTGGTCGACGACGACGTGCTGGCCGAACGGCGGGCCAAGATGGAGGCGTCCGAGCGTCCGTGGCAGCCAGCCGACCGCCAGCGACCAGTGTCGAAGTCGCTGCGCGCCTACGCGGCCCTCGCGACCGCCGCCGCCACCGGAGCGGTCCGGCGAGTGCCCCTTTTGGGCTGAGCAACCGGGGGCCCGGCCCGGAGGTGGTCCGCGCTTACCGTGACAGTGCGTTCAGCGCGATCTCCAGTGGGAACGGGACACTCAGTATCAGCTGGTCGTGGAATACGCCGGTCAGCGTGTAGGTGCGGTTGGCCGGGTCGAGTTCGTAAACGTAGGCGACGGGACGGCCGCCGTCGTTCTCAATACGCCAGAAGTGCCGGATGGACGCCTCGGCGTAGCGGCGGGGTTTGGTGTCACGGTCCCGAATCCCCGAGGACCTAGACACCACTTCCACGACGAGCACCACATCGGCCGGTGAGTGGTAGGTGCGGTCCAGATCGGCCGCTGCCGCGGACGAGACCACGGAGACGTCCGGGCAGGGCCGTTGCCTGGGGCTCAGGACGATGTCCATCTCCCGGGTCGCCGTCAGTCCCTCGGGGGCTTGGCGGGCCAGTTTACCGCGTAGCCGCTCGACCACTCGCCGGTGAAACCTCGGTCCGCAGGCTCATGACGATGAGGTCTCCGTCGATCAACTCGATGCGCTTAAGCGCGTCAAGCTCTCCGTAGGGGCCGTCCAGGCTGAGCCTGTCCAAGTCAGCCGCAGTCCACCCATCCGGAGGCGCATAAGGCCACTGAAGTCCGGCCGTCACAACCGCCAGCCTAACGACGCGATATTCCGCTGTCGCCTCATGACCTGCCTGGGGCGCTCCGCACGGCAACGAGGCGGCTGTTTGAACACGGGGACCAGCGCGACTACCCGGCGCAAGACGAGTGCGGCGGACATCTCCGGTGCGTGCTACCAGCTGCGCCCTCGACCCGACCGTCGAACTCCATGTGTGGGGAGTTAAAGGGCAGCGGTGACCTTGAGTCGCCGGAGCGGGTCGCCCACGCCTACGGGCGTTCGGACACACCTCACACGGATCTTCTCCAGATGCGGCCACTCGCCCGTGACATGCCCGAACAGGGTCTCGATCCAGGCCTGATCCTCCGGGGTATGGGGCCGACCGAACTGCTGGGCGATCGCCACCCCGGCCAAGAACTCCCGGGTGGTGTGGCTGCGCATCTGGGGGCCGTTGTCGGAGATCGCCCACAGTA
>JAFASX010000093.1 GCA_019244295.1 Pseudonocardia sp. | reverse complement strand
TGAGGCGTTGTTTGTTGATTTTGATCCTGATGTGGGGATCCCTGCTGGTCGTGCGTGGGAACGTGAGTTGTACACCCAGCTGCGCAAAAGCGACGGTTTGATCTTTGTGGCGAGTGAGGCGTCGGTCGGTTCTCGATGGTGTATGGTTGAGGTGAGTTTGGCTCGTTCGCTGGGTCGGCCGGTGTTTCCGTTGCGCGTGCAGCGGGATGCGTGGTTGCCGCTGCTGGGTGATGTGCAATGGGTTGATTTTCCTGATGTCGAGTCTGGGTTTGCGGGTCTTCAGGCAGGGCTGCGGGCGGCTGGTTTGGATCCTTCTGACTCTTTCGCCTGGGATTCGAGCCGGTCGCCGTATCCTGGGTTGATGCCGTTTGCGGCGGAGGACGCGGCGGTCTTTTTCGGCCGCGAGCAGGAGATAGATCAGGTGGCGGCCTTGTTGCAGCCGACGTTGCAACGCGGATCTGGTCGGTTTGTGGGGATTGTCGGACCGTCCGGGAGTGGTAAATCGTCGCTGTTGCGGGCTGGGGTAGTGCCGCGTCTGGCACGTGTACCGGGTCGTTGGGTGATATTGCCGCCGTTGCTGCCGGGCTCGCAACCGACCCGGAACCTGGCTCACTGTTTCGCTGATGCCTTCGCCAAGTGTGGGTGTGCTCGCGGGACCGAGGAACTCGCCGGACGTCTCGCTGACGGCTCCGCAGGGCTCGTGCAGCTAGGCGAGGAACTCGCCGAACTCGGCCGACAGGGTGATCGCCGCCCGAACGTCTTGGTGATTATTGATCAGGCTGAAGAGCTGGTGGTACGCAGTGGCCCCGCCGAACAACACGCGTTTCTTCGGACACTGCGCGGCGCGATGGGAGAGGACAGCCCGATCTGGGCGCTCGCCACGCTGCGCTCAGAGTATCTCAGCACCGCTCCAGAGCGAGCCGGCCTAGCTGAGGCGATCAATGACACGCTGGTCATCGAACCGCTCAGCCGCGCTCGTTTGGGTGAGGTGATTTCTCGGCCGGCCCAGCGAGCGGGGTGGCAGTTCGACCCAGGGTTAGTGGAGCGGATGGTGGAGGACACCGCCGGGGGTGATGCCCTGCCGCTGCTGGCGTACACCTTGCGTGAGTTGGGGCAGCGGGTGGGTCCCGATGGTCGTATCTCGCGTGAGAGTTATGAGGGCTTGGGTGGGGTCATTGGGGCGTTGCGGGGTCGGGCTGATCGGGTGGTCGAGGAGCTGGGTCGGCGTGGTAATGGCCGGTGTGTGATGTCCACGTTGACCCAGCTTGCTGTGGTACATGGCGACGAGGAGCCCACTGGTCGACGGGTGCGCCGCGAGACGTTGAACGCCGAGGAACAGGTGATTGTGGATGCGTTTGTGGACGCGTCGTTGCTGGTCAGCGATCGTGATCCGGCGAGCGCGGGCGGGGAGGTGGTTGTGGCGGTGGCGCATGAAGCGCTGCTGCGGCAATGGCGGCCACTGCGTGAGGCGATCGAGGCTGATCGCGCGGTGTTGCGGTCACGCTCGGAGTTGGAACGGTTGGCCGCGGATTGGCAGGCGGGTAAGCGTGATGAGTCTTATTTGCTGCGTGGTGGGCGGTTAAGTGTTTTTGATCGGTGGGAGATCACTGACGCTCGACTCGCCCCTGTGGAGCGGGAGTTTTTGGCAGCCAGCCGAGTGGTGGCGACACGGGAATTGGAAACGACGCGGCGGGCTAATCGGCGGCTGCGCGTGCTTGTGGCTGGGCTGGCGGTTTTCTTGGTGGTGTCGGCTGTAGCCGGTGGCGTGGCTTATAGTCAGAGTCGACAGGCGCAAGCGCAGGCACGGTTGGCGTGGTCTGGGCAGTTCGCCGTGCAAGCGGACCGGTTGCTGGCCGCTCGCCCGGACATCGCGATTCTCGCCGGCTTGCAGAGCTTGAGTTTGTCCGCTGGTCAGAATCCGACACCCTCAGCCGCGCTAGTTAGCGGTCTGGCTCGCCTCACGCATGCCTCACATGAATTATCGGCCCAGGCCGCCCAATACGGCGTGGCCTTCAGTCCGGATGGGCGTCTGCTGGCCTCCGCCAGCGCCGATCAGACGGTGCGGTTGTGGGACACCGCCACCGGCCAACCTCACGGCCCGCCCCTGACCGGCCACACCAGCAGCGTGTATGATGTGGCGTTCAGCCCCGATGGGCGTCTGGTGGCCTCCGCCAGCGCCGATCAGACGGTGCGGTTGTGGGACACCGCCACTGGTCAACCCCACGGCCCGCCCCTGACCGGCCACACCGATGCCGTGGACGGCGTGGTGTTCAGCCCGGACGGGCGTCTGGTGGCCTCCGCCAGCGGCGATCAGACGGTGCGACTGTGGGACACCGCCACCGGTCAACCCCACGGCCCGCCCCTCACCGGCCACACCGACATCGTGACCGGCGTGGCGTTCAGCCCCGATGGGCGTCTGCTGGCCTCCGCCAGCGCCGACCACACGGTGCGACTGTGGGACACCGCCACCGGCCACCCCCACGGCCCACCCCTCACCGGCCACACCAACGTCGTGTACCGCGTGGCGTTCAGCCCAGACAGTCGTTGGCTGGCCTCCACTAGCGCCGACCAGACGGTGCGACTATGGGAAACACGTGAGGCCTCTTCGATTAGCCGATCCCTGACCGGCCACACCAACAGCGTGGCCGGTGTGGCGTTCAGCCCGGACGGGCGTCTGTTGGCCTCCGCCAGCGCCGACTCCACGGTGCGGTTGTGGGACACCGCCACCGGTCAACCCCACGGCCCACCCCTCACCGGCCACACCGACATCGTGTACGGGGTGGCGTTCAGCCCCGATGGGCGTCTGTTGGCCTCCGCCAGCTACGACAACACGGTGCGGTTGTGGGACACCGCCACCGGTCAACCCCACGGCCCACCCCTGACCGGCCACACCAACATCGTGTACGGGGTGGCGTTCAGCCCGGACGGGCGTCTGCTGGCCTCCGCCAGCGCCGACTCCACGGTGCGGTTGTGGGACACCGCCACCGGTCAACCTCACGGCCTGCCCCTGACCGGCCACACCAACATCGTGTACGGGGTGGCGTTCAGCCCGGACGGGCGTCTGTTGGCCTCCGCCAGCTTCGATAACACGGTGCGGTTGTGGGACACCGCCACCGGCCACCCCCACGGCCCACCCCTCACCGGCCACACCAACGCCGTGAACGGCGTGGCGTTCAGCCCGGACGGGCACCTGCTGGCCTCCACCAGCGAAGATCAGACGGTGCGGTTGTGGGACACCGCCACCGGTCAACCCCACGGCCCGCCCCTCACCGGCCATACAAGCGCCGTGAACGCGGTGGTCTTCAGCCCGGACGGGCGTCTGCTGGCCTCCACCAGCGACGACAACACGGTGCGACTGTGGAACCCATCATTCGCCTCGTGGGTGGAGACTGGATGCGGCCTCGTCAATCACAACCTCTCCATGGCCGACTGGAACCAGATAGCCCCAGACCTGCCATACCAGCGCACCTGCCCCCACCTACCCCCCGGGATAGGCGCACCACCTGACGCCACACCAGCAACCTACGACCACTAACCCCAGCCCTGGCTGGGAGCTGCTGTACGAGTTACCGAGCTAGGCGTGCGTAAGCATTGAGGAGGTGCTCGGACCGTCCGCGCGGCGAGCGATGATCGACATTACGAAGCGGCGGCGTGACCTGCCTGGGCATCAACTCCGGTGAGCTATCACCGGAGTTCGCGAAAGGCGGCCATCATCTCCGAGGTAGTTGAAACCCCGGTGTGGTACCAGCAGATCCCCAGCCCGCCCCGGGCCACCCCCTCGTCCGCGGTCAAATTGACGTGCTGCACTGAGGTCAACAGCGGGTGTCTCACACCGGGTTCAGCGAGCCTCATCAGAGCACCGGCTACACGACTTCCCCACGCGCGGAAGAGCGACTCCGGCGCACTCGAACTCAGATACGGCCAGCCACCCATGCATCTCCGCAGCCAGCGCCGAGTCCTCACCGGCATGACTCACGAAGCCCCGGGAGCTGGCGTCACCACCGCGACCCGGCTGATCCCCGCCTGGACGACGCGCTCTGGCACGTCCTGAGCCAGGTCGAGGAGGTGCTGCTCACCCTGGCCACGTAGGGGGCGGCCGGTGGACGCAGTTGCCTCTGGAGTTAACGTAATGTGTCGCCTCCTCGCAGGGTGCCTTCGCTGGAACCGCTGAAGCCGACCAAGACCAGATTTGGCTGTATGGTGTTTTAAGTGGCCCCGGCGGAAGAGAAGATCGCTACCCCGGCACTCAGGATAAGCAGCGAAGTGAGCACAGCGCCGAAGATGCGCCGGGAGGGTGGTGGTTTTTGTGGCTTCATTGTGTGAGCCATTCTGTGGGGGTTGGCCTCCCGCCCGTCGCAAGTGGGTATGTGACAGTAGTCTGAACAGGTCGCTTGGGGAGCGAGTGCCGGGCCGAGTGGCCCTAAGAGGAACGTCAAAAACCAGATTGAACGGTTATTTGGAGGAGTCTGTTAACCACCGAGTGGTCTAGCGACATAGCCTGCTGCTCCACGTCGTGTCAGGGACATGCCCGGTCGAGGAGCGCATGAAGGCTGTCGGACAGATGGTCGGCAACGGTTGCGGAGGATCAGGATGTTGGCGCCGTTTCGTCGACAGCCGAACCATTGGTCAGGCCAGTTCTCGTTCACATCGCATATGGAGCCATTAACGGCCGATCAGCCAAAGGATCAGGCTAATGACGACAGAGATAAGGAGCATCGAGGTGATCGGAATGAAAACCTCCGTGTGCTCTCTGACAATGCGGATGTCGCCGGGGAGCGAGTTATTGTCAATACCTGCGGATGAAGATTTTTTAGGATGAAGATCTTTTAGGCGGCTTCCGGTAGATGGGTGGTGTCGGCGGCGGGCTACGCGGCGAACCCACCAAGGACCACCGGACGGCTGACGGACACACCTCACTCGCGGTCACCCGGGTGGCTCTCGTAGCTCGTCTTCGAGTTGGTCCCGTAGTTGCTGCTCGACCTCGGACCATCGGAAGCGGTAGCGGCCACCCGGTGTAGTGACGGCTGGTCGCAACTGGCCGCGCGCTACCCAACGGCCGACCGCGCGCGTGGTCACGCCGAGGCGGCGCGCGACTTCACCCGAAGTCATCAGGGGCTCGTCGTTCGCCACTCCAGCGACGGTATGCCGTTTAATCGTCCGTTCGGGCGCCTTGTTCGCATCGGTCGCATCGTTCGTATTAATGTGACTGTGTTAGAAACAAGGCGGTCCCGGCGCGGCGACTGCACCGCCGGCCGGGACCTTGATCAGGAAACGAGGTCCTGACCCGTGAGTAAGCCTACGCAGCACGATTCCCTGCTCCGAGCTGTGCTGATATCGCGATGGTCGACATCGCCTCTGAAGACCGAGGAAACCCAGCGGTGAGTCGCTCGACCGGCGAAGGAATCCCGATCTTCGTCTGGGCGGCATGGGACACTCCGGACACCCCACCCGATCGGCTGGAAGTCACCTCCTGCCGAGACTGTTCGGCGTTGGTGCCAGCTGACCGGGCTGACCGGCACGCGCGTTGGCACCGCCACACCGAGCGTGCGCGTCCGACACCCAACGGTAGCGATGACCGACGAACAGCCCCGGACAACATGGTCGTGGGCTGTTCGCCATCCTAGAGTCGAGATTGCAGCTCGGCGAGGATGCCGCTGGATTGTGCGGTCAGCGGAGCGCACTGTCGCCGGGACAGGTCGCCTCGCCGCTGGCTCGCCGTCCGTACGACCTCCGGCACACGGCGGTGCCGACGTGGCTGAACGCCGGGGTCCCGGCGACCGAGGTCGCGGACCGCGCCGGGCACTCGGTGGCAGTACTCGCTTGTTCCCGTGACTGCTCCATACTTGGCATACCGCCAGAGGTATGCGACCAGAGGTATGCGAAGAGCCGGCGGGTATGCGAAGTGCTACGCGGACAACGGAAAAAGGTGCCGACCGGTCCCAGACGTTCACGAAAGAGCACCGGGACCGGACCGAGGCAAGGACAGAAGTTTCAGGCTTCCGCGCTGGGCAGGGTGTAGCCGGCGAACTTCTCCCGGAGCGTCTTCTTGGAGAACTTGCCCACCGACGTCTTGGGCACCTCGTCGATGAACTCAACCGCATCGGGCAGCCACCACTTGGCCACCCGGAGCTTGAGGTGCTCGATGACCTCCTCAGCGGTCAGCGTCTCGCCGGGCTTGACCACCACACAGGCCAATGGGCGCTCCATCCAGCGCTCGTGCGGGATGGCGATCACGGCCGCCTCGGCGATCTTCGGGTGGGCCATGATCTCGTTCTCCAGCTCCACCGAGCTGATCCACTCGCCGCCTGATTTAACCAGGTCCTTGGTGCGGTCCACTATCCGGACGAAGCCGTACTTGTCCATCGCGGCCACGTCCCCGGTGCGCAACCAGCCGTCTTCGGTGAATTGGACGCCACCGCCTTCGCCTTTGTGGTACTCGCGCGCGATCCACGGTCCGGCGGCCTGGATCTCCCCGCTGGTCGTGTCGTCCCAGGGCACCTCCTCGCCGCTGGCCGGGTCGACTAACCGCAGCTCCACCAGAGGCACCGCCTGGCCCTGTCGGGCACGTATGTTGGCCCGCTGGTCTTCGGTCATCGAGTCGTGCTGGCTGCGTGGTGTGCACAGGGTAGCGATGGGGCTGGTCTCGGTCATGCCCCAGGCGTGCAATATCGGGATGCCGATGGCCTGCCGGTAGGCCTCCGACAGCGACTTCGGCACCGCCGACCCGCCGCACACGATCGTGCGCAGCGAGGAAAGGTCGTAGTCACCGAGCAGCGGCAGCGCGCCCATCCAGATCGTCGGTACCCCGCCGGTCACGGTGACCTTATGTTCGGCCAGCAGCGCCAGACACGCGTGTGGGGTCATGTTCGGGCCGGGGAACACGATGTCCGAGCCGGCCAGCAGGCTGCCGTACGGCAAACCCCAGGCGTTGGCATGGAACATCGGCACGATCGGCATCACCACATCGCGCTCGGACAGCGCCGCGCCGTCGGCGATCAGCGAAATCATCGAGTGCAGAACCGTCGAGCGGTGGGAGTAGACGACGCCCTTGGGGTTGCCGGTGGTGCCGGAGGTGTAGCACATGGCGGCGGCGGTGTTCTCGTCCTCGATGACGAACTCGCCCGCGAATGGCTCGGCCGCGGCCAGCAGCCGCTCGTAATCCAACATCCTCGGGTCGTCCGGGATTGGGCAGTCTCCGTAATCGTCGATGACCACGTAGTGCCGGACGCCCGGCATCTTGTCGGTCAGTGGCCAGAGCAGCCTCGACAGCGACCGATCCACGAAAATGATCTCGTCCTCGGCGTGGTTGACGATGTAGGTCAGCTGATCGGGAAACAACCGGATGTTGAGGGTGTGCAGCACCCGCCCGGTGCAGGGCGCGGCCAGGTAGAGCTCAAGGTGCGCGGTGGTGTTCCAGCAGAACGTGGCGACTCGCCCATCCGCGCTGATGCCCAGGGTGTCGAGAGCGGTGGCCACCCGGCGCACCCGCTGTGCCCACTCGCTGATCGAGGTGCGGGTCTGTCCGGTCGCCGTGGCGGTCACGATCTGCTTGTGTCCGAAATACTGCTCGGCCCGATGAAATATGTGCGGCAGGGCAAGAGGACGGTCCTGCATGAGTCCAAGCATCGTAAGCTCTCCTCCGGCGCCGGTGTCGGCGCGTACTCGGCATCGGCATCTCAGCCGTGTTGGGGGACGGTACCGTGGCTGTAGGCGATACCCTGGATAATTACCGGGTCGTGCCCGGACGGCGATGACCCGGTCATGTGTCTGTCTCGACGTGGGGTCGGGTTGGGTCAAGGCGCTCGGTGTTGACGCCGAGGGCGAGCCGCTGGGGTGCGCGCAGCACGTGACCACTCCGGGCTCCCTGCTGGAATGTGTGCACGCGGCCGCGTCGGCGGCGGGAGCGGACGAGGCTGTCCCTGGCGGCCGCGCGGCCGCGAGCGACATTGAACTGTTGGCCTGCTCCTCGGTCGGCGGCGGGTTGCGGTTGGCGGTGATCGGTCAGGGACACTTGGCCTCTACCGAGGCCGGCCATCAGGTGGCCTGTTCGGCCGGGGCCCGGGTGGTATACGTGCACGCCGGCCCGCTGGAGCCGGAAGGGATACGGGCGCTGCGGGCCAGCCGGCCGGATGTGGTGCTGTTGCTCGGCGGCTCGGGTGAGGGCGGCGATGCGGAACGGGTGCTGCTCGCCAACGCCGCCCAGCTGGCCAAGGCCCGGGTCAGAGCCCCGATCGTGCTCGCCGCCGCTGGGTCGGCGCGGGCCGAGGCGGCGGCTGTGCTGCGCTCGTCCGCGCGCACCGTGCTGCCCACTGATCCGGTGCTGTCCCGATCGGGCCAGATAGTTCCTGAACCGGCCAGGGCGGCGGTGCGCGAGCTGCTGGACACCCATCTGGTCGTCGGGCGGGTGGGGTCGGCTGGCACCGAGCGGTTTCGTCAGCTGGCACCCCGATCCACCCCGGCCGCTGTGCGCGCGGGGCTGGCTGAGCTGGTCCGGGTTCGAGGCGTCGATGGCGGGGCCGTGCTGGTGATCGACGTGGGCTGCTCGACCACGGACGTGTACTCGGCACTGCCGCCCACCGACAGCGGCGCGCCGCCGGCGGCTCAGTGGTCCACCGTGGAGGCCGACCTCGGGCTGCGATGGAGCGCTCCCGGGATTTTGACCGAGGGACAGGTGCGGACCGTGATCGACCCGTTCGAAGCCGATCTGCTCACCCCGACCGCGCAGCGGCTGGCCGATGAGCCCGACTTCCTGCCCCACGACGTCGGTGGACGAGCTGAGGACCGCAGGCTGGCCGCGCTGGCTTCGGTGCTAGCCGCGCGCCGGCACCTGCGGATCGCTGGACCGCCGCTGCGCGCGGTCGGTCTGGGCTTGGTGCTGCTCACCGGCGGAGTGTTCCGCCAGCCGGACTCGACAGGACTAGCCACGATCCGCGATACGCTGCGGGCCGACGAGTTGCTCCGCGAGCTGCTGTCCGGGTGCCCGGTAGCGGTGGACGATGGGTTCGCCCTGGCACCGGCCGGGCTGTTGGCGGCCGCCGGTCGGCGCGCCGCCGCGTTGACCGTGTTGGACACCGCGATCGCCCCAGACGACGGCTGAGTTTACATTTACCCCGCGTGAGATGACCCTCTCGAGGGGTATGCTCACTTGGCGACTGGGATCGAGAGGCGCTGCGACGGACGAGGTCCGCCACGCTCGATTACCGGGTTTGCTGATGAAGGGCGCCTGACGAGCACACGTCGGGAGATCCTGTTTCCGCTGATCAACTGATCAACGTTTCCCGAACGCCCCCGTTCCCGTGTGCCCGAAACCGCTTGAGGAGGTATCACCCGCTCATGACCGTCACCGACAACCCGATCGGCACCGATCGGCTGCAGACCCGCAACGGAATCGACTTCGCTGTCGCCGATCTCGGCCTCGCCGACTTCGGCCGCCGGGAGATCCGGCTCGCCGAACACGAGATGCCCGGACTGATGGCGCTGCGGCGGGAGTACGCCGAGGCCCGCCCGCTGCACGGCGCCCGGATCTCCGGCTCGCTGCACATGACCGTGCAGACGGCCGTGCTGATCGAGACGCTGGTCAGTTTGGGCGCTGAGGTTCGCTGGGCGTCCTGCAACATTTTCTCCACCCAGGATCACGCCGCCGCCGCGGTGGTCGTCGGCCCGCACGGCACCGCCGAGGAACCCAGAGGCGTGCCCTGTTTCGCCTGGAAAGGCGAAACGCTGGAGGAGTACTGGTGGTGCACCGAGCGGATGCTCACCTGGCCCGGCCCGGACGGTTCGTCGTCGGGTCCAAACATGATCCTCGACGACGGCGGTGACGCCACCTTGCTGGTGCACAAAGGGGTCGAGTTCGAGGTGGCCGGCGTGGTGCCGAGCGCTGATGAGAACGACTCACACGAGTACCGGGTGATCCTGGACGTACTGCGTGCCTCGCTCGCCCGCGACGCGGGGCGCTGGACGAAAGTCGCCGCCGACATCCGGGGCGTGACCGAGGAGACCACAACCGGGGTAAACCGGCTCTACCAGCTCGCCGAGCGGGGTGAGCTGCTGTTCCCGGCGGTCAACGTTAACGACTCGGTCACCAAGTCCAAGTTCGACAACAAGTACGGCATCCGGCATTCCTTGGTGGACGGCATCAACCGGGCCACCGATGTCCTCATCGGCGGCAAGGTCGTGGTGGTCTGCGGGTACGGCGATGTCGGCAAGGGTTCCGCCGAGGCGCTGGCCGGGCAGGGCGCTCGGGTGATCGTCACCGAGGTGGACCCGATCTGCGCGCTGCAGGCGCTGCTGCAGGGCTACCAGGTCGCCCGGCTGGAAGACGTGATCGACGAAGCCCATTTCGTGATCACTGCCACCGGGAACAAGAACATCGTGACCGTTGAGCTGATGGCCCGCACCCAGCACCAGGCCATTATCGGCAACGTGGGGCACTTCGACAACGAGATCGACATAGCCGGGCTGGCCCGGTACCCGGGCATTCGTCGGATCACGATTAAGCCCCAGGTCGACGAGTGGATTTTCCCGGACGGCCACTCGATCATCGTGCTCTCCGAGGGTCGACTGCTGAACCTGGGCAACGCGACCGGTCACCCTTCGTTCGTAATGTCCACCAGCTTCTCCAATCAGGTGATCGCGCAGATCGAGCTGTTCACCAAGCGCGAGGAGTACAACGTCGACGTCTACCAGCTGCCCAAGGCGCTTGACGAAAAAGTCGCGCGGATACATGTGCGGGCACTCGGCGGTGAGCTGACCAAGCTCACCAAGGAGCAAGCCGAGTACATCGGCGTGGATGTCGAGGGCCCGTTCAAACCCGACCACTACCGTTACTGAGCGTGCTATTGGTGGCGGTTGAAGGTCTGGACGGCGCCGGCAAGCGGACGGTGGTCGACGCGCTGTGTGAGGCGCTGGCCGCGCGTGGGGCGCGGGTCGCGCGGCTGGCGTTCCCCCGTTACGCCGAGGACGTGCATGCCGCGCTGATCGCCGACGCACTGCACGGTCGGCTCGGCGATCTTGCCGATTCGGTGTACGGGATGGCCGTGTTGTTCGCGCTGGACCGCCGCGCCGCCGCTGACCAGCTGCGCCGCGAGCTAGCGGCCTCGGATGTCGTGCTGGTGGACCGGTACCTGGCCTCCAACGCCGCCTATGGCGCGGCTCGGCTGCGCCAGCACGCCGACGGCGAGTTCGTCGGCTGGCTACGTGAGCTGGAGCTGGACCGGTTCGGCATCCCGGCGCCGGATGTGCAACTGCTGTTGCGGGTGCCGTGCGCCGTGGCCGCGGCGAGGACGGCGGACCGGGAACGGGCCGACGTCGCGCGCGCGAGAGATGTGTTCGAGTCCGATGAAGGCTTGCAACGGCGCTGCGCTCAGGTGTACGACGAACTGGCCACGCGCCGTTGGGTGAGCCCATGGCGAGTGTTGGACGGCGGCCTGGGTGACATATCGGTCGAGGCGTTGGCCGAGGATCTCGCCGGCTAGTGGTGTTCCGTTGCGGCGTGATTAAGCTTTTGAATACCCATTGGGTGACGATACCTTGGTCACATCTTGGGCACAGCGCCCCGCGGACCGAGTCGGAACGGGATGACACCATAGATTCATGAAGTCGCGGATATTGGTGGTTGACGACGATTCGGCGTTGTCCGAGATGCTCACGATCGTGCTGCGCGGCGAAGGCTTCGACACCGCCGTGGTGTCCGAGGGCCCCCGTGCGCTGCCCGCGCTGCGCGACCTGCGGCCAGATGTCGTACTGCTGGACCTCATGCTGCCTGGGATGAACGGGATCGACGTCTGTCGGGCTATCCGCGCGGAGTCCGGTGTGCCGATCGTGATGCTGACTGCTAAGAGCGACACTGTCGACGTGGTGCTCGGGCTGGAGTCCGGCGCGGACGACTACGTGATCAAACCATTCAAACCGAAGGAGCTGGTGGCCCGGATTCGGGCCAGGCTGCGCCGTACCGACGCCGAGCCGGCTGAGCTGCTGGCGATCGGAGAAGTGGCTATTGACGTGCCGGCGCACCAGGTCACCCGTGCCGGGGCGCCGATCCCGTTGACTCCGCTTGAGTTCGATTTGCTGGTGGCACTGGCCCGTAAGCCCCGCCAGGTGTTCACTCGTGAGGTACTGCTCGAGCAGGTGTGGGGCTACCGGCATGCGGCGGACACTCGGCTGGTCAACGTGCACGTCCAGCGGCTGCGTTCCAAGGTCGAACGCGACCCGGAACGTCCGGAGGTCGTACTCACGGTGCGCGGTGTGGGGTACAAGGCGGGTCCGCCGTGATCGGGTCCTGATGGCCGTTCGATCCGCGGCCAGCGCTATGGGCGGCCTCACGCGGTGGCTGTTTCGTGCCAGAGGCTTTCCCAGCGTCTTTCGCGGGCCCCGGGCGTTGGTGGCCGAGATCAGTGCCATGTTTGGGATCGCGTGGCGGCGCTCGATGCAGCTGCGTGTGGTGGTCAGCACGCTGGCGCTGTCCTCCGGGGTTGTGCTCGTGCTCGGGCTGGTGTTGCAGACCCAGATCGCCGACCGGCTGGTAGCTGGCAAGGTCGCGGCGGCCAGGTTGCAGATGGAGTCGGCGGCCGGCGTGCTGGAGCGGGACCTGTCCGGGGTCAACCCGGACGGTGAGGATGCCCAGGGCAAACTCAACAAGGCACTGGACCGCCTGGTCAATGTCACGCTGGTTGAGCAGCCGGGTATGCAGAACGCTGGCGAGTACCGAGCCGTGTTGACCACGGGGCATACGGTGGGCCGGCCGGAGACCTCCGCCGGGAAGCTGTCCGACGTGCCGCTCGACCTGCGTCAGGCGGTCAGCGGGGGAGTTCTCGCGCGCGACTACCGGGTCGTCGACGGCGTGCCGATGGTCATCTACGGCCAGCCGATCCGTACCGCCGGGCGCGACCTGCAGTTCTATCTGCTGTTCCCACTGTCGGCCGAGCAGCGCACGCTGCGGCTGGTGCAGAGCACGCTGATCGTCGGAGGCCTGCTGCTGATCTTGCTGCTGGCCGCCGTGACCAGCTTGGTTACCCGGCAGGTTGTGCGTCCGGTGCAGCAGGCCGCCGAGATAGCCGAGCGCTTCGCCGACGGGCACCTCGACGAACGGATGCCGGTCAAGGGCGACGACGAGGTGGCTCGGCTGGCCGAGTCGTACAACGAGATGGCCGGCAGCATCCAGAGTCAGATTCGCCAGCTAGAGGAGTTCGGCGCCTTGCAGCGGCGGTTCACCTCCGATGTGAGCCACGAGCTGCGTACCCCGCTGACCACGGTGCGGATGGCCGCTGACGTGCTGTTCGCCTCCCGCGATGAGCTGCCTCCAGCGCTGCGCCGTTCCTCGGAGCTACTGGTTAATGAGCTGGACCGATTCGAAGCGCTGCTCGCCGACCTGTTGGAGATCAGCCGGCTGGACGCCGGGATGGCCGAACTGGGCGCCGAGCGGCTCGATCTGCACGGCGTGGTGATACACGCGGTGGATGCGGTGCGCGGCCTGGCCGAAGAGAGCGGTACCGAGCTGGAGCTGGACGTACCAACCGGCGTTTACGCCGAGGTCGACAGCCGCCGGGTCGAGCGGATCGTGCGCAATCTGGTGGCCAACGCGATCGATCATGGCGAGGGCCGGCCGGTGCGGATCACCCTGGGCAGTGACGCGCGGAGCGTGGCCGTGCTGGTCCGTGACCACGGGCTCGGGTTGCGGCCCGGTGAGGCCAGCTTGGTGTTCAACCGGTTTTGGCGAGCCGACTCATCACGGGCCCGGCGCAGCGGCGGTACTGGTCTCGGCCTGTCGATCAGCCTGGAGGATGCCCGGCTGCACGGCGGTTGGCTGCAGGCCTGGGGCGAGCCCGGTCGCGGTGCGGCATTCCGGTTGACCCTGCCACGCGAGGTCGGCGGCGAGCTGGACGGCAGTCCGTTGCCGCTGGTGCCCGTCGACGACGCGCTGGAGGTCACCGGAAGCGGCGAGCAACGGTGAGTCGCCGCTTACCTCGGGGCTTATCTCGGGCCGGGCATCTGGTCGCCGTCGGCGCGCTGTTGGCGGCGAGTTCCGTGGTCGCGGCCGGTTGCGCGTCGGTGCCCGACTCGTCTCCGGTTCAAGTGCTGCGCAAGGTGACCGAAGGCGATGACCGGGCGGTGCCGCCGGGACCCAGCGAGGACAGCGGCCCGCTGGACATCGTGCGGGGTTTCGTCAACGCTTCGGGCAGCAGCCAGGACCGGCATGCCGCCGCTCGCCGTTTCCTGACCCTGACCGCCGCGAACTGGGACGACGACGCAACCCTCACGGTAATTGCTGAACAGTTCGACACTGTCTACCCTCGCAAGCCACCAGCGCTCGACGCCGACCGAACCGTCGTGCGGGTCCGAGGGACCAGCCTCGGCCGGTTGACGCCGTCCGGAGCGTTCGAGCTGGACGAGGCGCCCCTCGAATTTGACTTTACCCTGACTCGGCGGAACGGCAATTGGCGGATCGATACCCTGCCCAGCGGGGTCAGGGTGCGGTTGTCCGATTTCCGGGCCAACTACCGCTCGGTCAAGACCTACTTCGTGGACCCGGCTCGGCAGGCTCCGGTCGCCGACCTGCGCTATCTTCCAGCGAACCCGGCGCGCACGCTGCCGTCGCGGGCCATCGAGCAGCTGATGGCTGGGCCATCTTCCGCCTTGGCGGGCGCGGTCTACAGCGTTATCCCACGCACCGCGCGGCTGCGTGCCAACGTGGCCGAGGCTCCGGATGGCGCCGTGGTCGTGGATCTCACCGAGCTCGGCAACCTTGACGAGGGCCGTCGCCGGTTGCTGGCCGCGCAGGTCGTGCTCAGCCTCGCCGAAGTGAACGTCAACCGGGTGCGGTTGCTCGACGACGGCGCGCGTCTGCTGAGCGATCGTGATGACCTGACCAGGGACGCTTTTGCTGACATGGACGCCGAAGACGAACCGACGCCGGACGTACCCGGCATGGTGGTGGCCGGCGGGCGAGTGCGCAGCCTGCGGACCGGTGGGTTGGGTGACCCGCTGCCCGGTCCGGCCGGCTCCGGCGGGTTGGACCTGGCCTCGGCCTCGGCGACCGCTGATGGTCGACGCCTGGCTGTGGTGTCACGTGCCGACGGCCGACGCTTGTTGGTCGGGCGGCCCGGGGCACCGCTGGAAGCGACCGGGCTGCGGGCGGAGTCGATGACCCGCCCCAGCTGGACACCGACTGGAAGCGAAGCGTGGACTGTGCTGGACGGCTCGCGGGTGACCAGGCTCACTGTGGACCATTCCGGGCACCTGGGCGTCGGCACCGTCGACGGCGCCGCGCTAACCGCGCTCGGCCCGATTACCGACTTGCGGCTGTCGCGGGACGGGATGCGGGTGGCCGCCGTCGTCGCCGGTCAGCTGGTGGTCGGCGCGGTGGCCCGTTCGGTGGGCGGCGAGGTGGCTGTGCGCAATGTGCGGATGCTGCGCTCCGCCGACTTGACCGAGCTCGTCGGGTTGGCCTGGCGGAACTCTGACCAGATAGTCGTCGTTGGTCGTCGACCAGACCGGGCGGTGGAGGTGGTGACGGTGGACGGCCTGGAATGCCAGCCGCTGCCGACCAACAACCTCACCCTGCCGCTGAGCGCGGTTGCCGCCGCCCCGGGGCGCCCGCTGTTGGTGACCGACCAGACCGGTCTGTGGAGCTTCGGCGCCGATGACCTGGGCAGCTGGCGCCAGCTGGTGGGCAGCGTCGCCGGTTCGGTGGCCGCTTACCCCGGTTGAGTCGTCAGCGCAAGACGCGTGGATCCCGCTGTGGACAGCTGGCCTTGATGTGCATAACACCGCCGCTGTCGATCAATCGCGGGCCGGATCGGGCCCTGTGGCTGGCATGCTGCAACGGTGCTCACCACAGTGCTCACCGCATTTCACCACCTGTTCGCTGAGTTGCTGGATCTGGTATTGCCGGCGGTATGCGCCGGCTGCGGTGGCCCTGGCCGGCTGTGGTGCGCGCGTTGCGCGGCGCTGTTCGCGCACCCGCACTGGGTCGCTGAGTTGCCGGGGGTGCCGCCGACGGTCGCTGCTGGTGACTACACCGGTCCGCTGCGCCAGGCACTGTTGGCCTACAAGGAACGCGGTCAACACCGGTTGGTCGAACCGCTGGCCCAGATGTTGGCCAGCGCGGTGTTGGCAAGCGACCGGGCGCCGCCGTCCTGCTGGCTGGTGCCAGCCCCGTCCAGACCGGCGGCGGCCAGAGCCCGGGGCGGGGACCACATGCACGCGCTGGCCAGCGTCCTTGCCCAGCTGCTGGCCAGGGTGCCCGGAGCAAGGATCGGGATGAGCCCGGCGTTGCGGATGCGTTCGGGTGTCCTGGACTCCGTGGGGCTGGACGCGGCCGCCCGCTGCGCGAACCTGCGTGGTCGGCTGGTCGCGCGCCTCGACCAGCTTCCACCGCGCGGGGTGGGTGTGCTGTTGGTGGATGACGTGGTCACCACCGGGGCCACGCTACGGACGTGCGTCGCGGCGCTAACCGCCGTCGGGGTGCCAGTCCTGGGCGCGGTCACGCTCTGCGACGCGACTGGCGCGCACCGCCATCCACCCTGATCAGGAAGGCGGGCCTGGGATACCGGCCAGTTGCCAAGAGAGCATCGTTCCAGGATGGAGTCATTCGATGAACCTACATCTTAAGGCTTCCCCCGGCCGGGGGCTCCTGAGGGCTAGGGGCTGTTGTCGAAGCGTGATGCGCGTTACCGTGCCTTTCACCGCTTGAACATGTGGTGAAGGACGAGCAACTGGCCACCTCGATCGACCGAGGAGGGGCTCGGCGGTCGAGACGTTTTCCCGACGCACGTGCGAGGGAGGTCCGAGTGGAAATAGTCATTACCGGTCGGAACGTCGAGGTTCCAGATCACTTCAGAGTCCATGTCGCCGACAAGATTGCCCGACTGGAGCGGTATGACCACAAAATCATGGGGATGGAGGTCGAGCTCTTCCACGAGCGCAACCGCCGACAGGCGAAGAGCTGCCAGCGCGTGGAGATCACCGGGCGCGGGTGTGGCCCGATCGCCCGCGCGGAGGCGTGCGGCCCGGATTTCTATGCCGCGCTCGACATCGCCATCGGCAAGTTGGAGTCCCGGCTGCGCCGCGCGCACGACCGGCGCCGGGTGACCTACGGTCGTCGGGCCCCAGGCAGCCTGCGAACCATGAACGGAGTGGATGTAGCCCTGCTGGAGACGAGCGCGGTTGGCGATCAGGGCTCCGTGGAAGATCAGCACAGCTTGGATGAGCAGAACCTGATCGCCGCGATGGGATTCCCAACGATCCCAAGGCCTCGCGCGGCGAGCGAGGACATCGCGACCGCTGAGGACATCGCGACCACTGAGGATGGCACTGAAGACACGGGCGCCGGCGATTTCGAAACCGCCGAGTTCAACCGTCACTTGCCAGGCCGCGTCGTCCGGGAGAAAGAACACACGTCCAAGCCCATGTCGGTGGACCAGGCGCTCTCGGAGATGGAACTGGTCGGCTACGACTTCTACCTGTTCTCCTGCGTGGACACCGGCCAGCCCAGTGTGGTGTACCGCCGCAAGGGATACGACTACGGCGTGATCAGGCTAACCTGAATTCCGCACAAACAACAGGCGTTGCGCCCGCCGCCCGCGGCGGACGGTTTGTCACCGTGAGTTCACCTGAAGAGCCGGGGGCGCAGGCGGCAAGCCCGTGCCCCCGGCGTATCTGCTGAGTGCATACCATGGTGACTGAAAGGCGCCCGCGCTTGCGGCGCAACGCGAACAAAAGCTGAGGTCATCCGGTGGTTCTAGATCGTCTGCTCCGGGCCGGTGAGAAGAAGTTGGTTCGGCGACTCGCGCACATCGCCGAGGAAGTCGACGCGTACGAGCCCGATGTGCAGCGACTGTCCGATGCGCAGCTGCGGGCCCAGACCGACCAGTTCAAGGCCCGCCACGCGAAGGGCGAATCGCTCGACGAGTTGCTCTCCGAGGCGTTCGCGGTGGCTCGGGAGGCGGCCGTGCGGACCATCGGCCAGCGGCACTTCACGGTCCAGGTGATGGGTGGCGCCGCGCTGCACCTGGGCAACGTGGCCGAGATGAAGACCGGTGAGGGCAAGACGCTGACGTGTGTGCTGGCGGCCTATCTCAACGCCATCGCCGGTAAGGGCGTGCACGTGGTCACGGTCAATGACTATCTGGCCAAGCGTGACGCGCAGAACATGGGCCGGATCCACCGGTTCTTGGGGCTGTCCGTCGGGGTGATCCTCTCGGAGATGCAGCCCAGGCAACGGCGTGAAGCGTACGCCGCGGACATCACCTACGGCACCAACAATGAGCTCGGCTTCGACTACCTGCGCGACAACATGACCTGGACGGCCGAGGAGATGGTGCACCGAGGACACAACTTCGCGATCGTGGACGAGGCGGACTCGATTCTGATCGACGAGGCGCGCACCCCGCTGATCATTTCAGGCCCGGCCGAGCAGAGCGCGCGCTGGTACACCGAGTTCGCCCGGCTGGCCCCGCTGATGAACCGCGACGTGCACTACGAAGTCGACGAGCGCAAGCGCACGATCGGAGTCACCGAGGACGGAGTGGCCTACATCGAAGACCAGCTGGGCATCGACAACCTGTACGAGTCGGCGAACACCCCGCTGGTCGGTTACTTGCACAACGCGCTCAAGGCTAAAGAGCTGTTCAAACGCGACAAGGACTACATTGTCCGCAACGGTGAGGTGCTCATCGTCGATGAGTTCACCGGCCGGGTGCTGGCCGGGCGGCGGTACAACGAGGGCATGCACCAGGCCATCGAGGCCAAGGAGAAAGTAGAGATCAAGGCCGAGAACCAGACCTTGGCCACGATCACGCTGCAGAACTACTTCCGTTTGTACACCAAGCTCGCCGGGATGACCGGTACCGCGCAGACCGAGGCGGCTGAGCTGTCTCAGATCTACAAGATGAACGTGGTCTCGATCCCGACCAACAAGACGATGATCCGCCGGGACGAGAGCGACGTCATCTACAAGACCGAGACCGCCAAGTTCGAAGCCGTGGCCAACGACATCGCCGAATGCCACCGCAACGGCCAGCCGGTGCTGGTGGGTACCACCAGCGTGGAGAAGTCGGAGTACCTGTCCAAGTTGCTGGTGGCCCGGGGTATTCCGCATGAGGTGTTGAACGCTAAGCAGCACGAGCGGGAGGCCGCCATCGTCGCGCTGGCCGGGCACGCCGGCGGGGTTACCGTGGCCACGAACATGGCCGGTCGAGGTACCGACATCATGCTCGGCGGCAACCCCGATTTCATGGCCGAGCTGGAGCTGCGCTCTCGGGGGCTGGACCCGGTGGAGACCCCCGAGGAGTACGAGGCCGCGTGGGATGCCGCGCTGGCCGAGGCACGCAGTCAGGTAGCGGCCGAGGCGGAAGAAGTCCGCCAAGCCGGTGGGCTCTATGTGATAGGCACCGAGCGGCACGAGTCGCGGCGGATCGACAACCAGCTGCGGGGGCGTTCCGGTCGGCAGGGCGATCCCGGTCGGTCGAAGTTCTACCTGTCGCTCGGCGATGAGCTGATGCGCCGGTTCAACGGGCAAGCCGTTGAATCAATCATGAACCGGTTCAACATCCCGGATAATGAGCCGATCCAGGCCGGCATGGTCACCAAGGCCATCCGCAGCGCGCAGACTCAGGTCGAACAGCAGAACTTTGAGATCCGCAAGAACGTCCTCAAATACGACGAGGTCATGAACAAGCAGCGGATGGTGATCTACGACGAGCGCCGTCGGGTGCTGTCCGGGGAGAACCTCGACCAGCAGGTCCGGCACATGCTTGCTGACGTGATCCGGGCCTATGTTGATGGCGCCACCTCTAACGGTTACGCGGAGGACTGGGACCTCGATGCGCTGTGGAACGCGCTGAGCACGCTCTATCCGATCGGCATCCGGTGGCAAGATCTGATTGACCACGAGGATGACGAATCGGACCCGTACGGTGAGGCATCCGAGCTCACCCCTGAGCTGATCTACGAGAAGGTGCTCGCCGACGCGAACGCCGCTTACACCAGGCGGGAAGCCGAGATCGATGCCATCATCCCCGCGCAAGGTATGCGCGAGCTCGAGCGCCAGATTCTGCTCACCGTGCTGGACCGCAAGTGGCGTGACCACCTTTACGAGATGGACTATCTCAAGGAGGGCATCGGCCTGCGGGCGTGGGCCCAGCGAGACCCGCTGATCGAGTACCAGCGCGAAGGCTTCGATATGTTCGCCTCAATGATGGATGGCATCAAGGAAGAGGTGATCGGGTACCTGTTCAACGTCCAGGTCGCCCCAGCGGAGGGGGCCGTTCCCGAGGTCCCGCAGCAAGCCGCTGGGCCGGAACAGCTGGCTTCGGCCGCTAATCAGGTGCCGGCGCCAGCGACCCCGGTTGATCAGCTATCCGCGCGGAATACCGGTCGGCGGCGAGATCGGCGTGTGGCGCCAGCCCAGGACTCGCCGCGTCAGGCGGGTGCGCCGGGGGCGTTTGGCGGTGCCGGACCGGAGCGCACCCCGGTGAGCCAGCTGCAGCTCAGCGGTCCGGCCGAGGACGGCACGGCGGCCCGCCGAAGTGGCAACGGCAGCCGGGTCGGTACCGCTTCGGCTCCCGAACCGTCCCGCAACCAGCCGTGTCCGTGCGGCTCAGGCCGCAAGTACAAGCACTGCCACGGGGCACCCGCTGGCGCGCGTGGTTGACCTTGGCTCCGGTCGGCCCGGGTCAGCCCAGGCGTAGCGCGGTGCATCGCCACAAGTCCGGGCCGGGTGCCCACTCGAACCGGGCGGCCAGCGCCCGGTGCCGCCCCTGGTACCGCCACACCGCGCTGACCTCGACAATGTCGGACGCCAGGCGACACAGCCGCAGTGAACGCAGGCCGGGCGAGCTTGGCTGCCCGCCCCGGGCGGCCTGTTTATTGAGCGGCCGAGATGGCCCGGTGGTGTCCAGGCGGCCCACCGCCGCGCTCAGATAGCGCTCCACCGACGGGCTGAGCCGGCCGTTCAGGTGAGTGATCGACCGGCGTTGCGCCAACACCTCCAGCGCCAGCCGCACCACCATCGATACCTCGCGGCGCAGACGGTGCTCACCGGGCGCGGACTCGCCGCTGTGCTCGCTCTGCTTGACGATGGAAGCAGGTGCTACCGGCTCGCGTTCTGGCTCGTCCACAGGCTCCAGGCAGGCCAGGCGTCGGACGATGACCGGCTGAAACGTCACGGTGTCCGCGATGCCTGGGGCGGCGGTGGTTGAGGTCATTTCTCCCCCTGATGCGGGACTGTGGAGACCAGACGAGAGCGGGCTCGCTCAGTATGAGACGGCTTTGGCCCGTCCCGGGGCCGTTCGGAAAAACTGGGGCCTCTATCTGCTCGCCATGCACGCTGTGCGCGGTCCGACGCCTGACTCGCAGGCGGTGACTGACCGTGGGCCGGTTGTTAACGTCGGAACGTGACGTGAGCTGGGCGGAGCTCCTCGACGCTGGTGACCCCGAGCAGCTGCATCGTTCGGGTCACCTCCCCGGCCAGGATCTCCACGGCACGGGCCACCCCTCGCTGGCCGCCGGCCATCAGCCCGTACAGATATGCCCGGCCGACCAGCACCGTGTTCGCGCCGAGCGCGAGCGCCGCGACGATGTCCGCGCCGTTCATGATCCCGGTGTCTAGCAGGATCTCGGCGCGCTCGCCGACGGCGGCGACCACGTCCGGTAGCAGTTCCAGGGGCACCGGAGCGCGCTCCAGCTGGCGGCCGCCGTGGTTGGACAGTAGTACCGCGTCGACACCGGCGTCGACCACCCGCTGGGCGTCCGCCACGCTCTGCACACCTTTGATCACCAACGAACCCGGCCAGATCGAACGCAGCCAGGCCACATCGGCCATCGTCAACCCAGGGTCGAACACCCGGTCGATCAACTCGGCCACAGTGCCCTGGGTGGAGGTAAAGTTGGCGAACCTCAACGGCTCGGTAGTGAGCAGGTTGAACCACCAACGGGGGTGCAGTGCCCCGTCCACGAACGTGCGTAGGGTCAGCCGGGGCGGGATGGTCAGACCGTTGCGGATGTCACGCAGCCGGGCCCCGGCGACCGGGGTGTCCACGGTCAGTAGCAGCGTGTCGTAGCCGGCTTCGGCGGCGCGGGTGACCAGGTCGACCGCCGGACCGCGATCGCGCCACAGGTACAGCTGAAACCAGCGCCGCGCCCCCGGACCGGCGGCGGCCATCTGCTCGATCGTGACCGTGCCCAACGTGGATAGCGCGTACGGAATGCCCACCCGCTCGGCGACCGCGACCACCGCCCGCTCGCCCTCGTGATGCATCATCCGGGTGAATCCGGTGGGAGCCAGCGCGAACGGCAACGCGGACGGCTTTCCCAGGATCATGGTGTCGGTGCGCACGTTCGACACGTCACGCAGCACCGACGGGTGGAACTCCACCCGCCGGAACGCCTTGCGCGCCCGGCGCAGGCTCAGCTCGCCCTCGCCGGCTGAGCCGTCGGCGTAGTCGAACACCGCCCGGGGGACGCGTCGGCGGGCTAACGTGCGAAGGTCGGCGATGGTGACCGCTCGGTTCAGCCGGCGTGCGGTGCCGTCTAATTCGAACGGCGCTGGGCGCAGCAGCTCGCGCAGTTCGCGGGGGCGAGGCAGCCGTCGGTTCGCCATGGCTCATAGCGTAGGCGCAGGCTTGCGGTCTACGCGCGATGTCACAGCGTAGGCGCGGATTCGCGGTCTACGCGCGATGTCACGGCGTAGGCGCAGGCACGTCGCCCGACCGCCTACGCAGCAGCTCGTAGCTGGCGATCGCGGCGGCGCTGGCTACATTCAGTGATTCCACCCCACCATGCATCGGAATGGCTATCGTGCCGTCCAGCTCAGCCCGTACCTCGCCTGACAGGCCATCGGTCTCGTTGCCCAACACCAGGGCGACGCGGGTGGGCAGCGGGTCGCGCAGCAACGAGCAGGCCGCGTCGCTGGTCAGCCCGAGCACGGTGACACCGGCCTCGCGCAGTGCGGCACAGCCCTCTGCGGCGCTGGCGGCCCGCAGCACCGGCGCCCGGAACGCCACCCCGGCGGACGCCTTGATCACTAGCGGGTCGATGGCCGGGACGCCTCGGCGGGGCAGCAACACACCGTCCAGGCCGGCGGCCGTCGCGGTACGCAGCACCATGCCCACATTGGCCGGGTTGGTGACCGCGTCCAGCACCAGCACCGCGCACGCGGCCTCACGAGGCAACGCGTCGAGGAATTCGGTGATCGGGCGCATTCGGCGGGCCACGACATCAGCCAGCACGCCCTGGTCGTGCCGGCCGTTTCCAGCCAGCACCTTGACCCGATGCGCACTGGCGCGTTGCACGGGCACTTCGCGTCGCCGAGCCGCCGAATGGATCTCGCCCAGCATGGCGCCACACATCGTGTCCGCGACGATGACCTTGTCCACCGCCAGCGTCGGGTCGGCCAGCGCTTCGAGCACGGGCTTGCGTCCGTACACCGTGATGTAGGTGTCTTTGGGACTCCGGGTCGACACGCTTGCCAGCATGGCATGCCCGCCGGTCCGCGCGGTCGGCTGTCGGCCGGATCACCGCATCTTCACACCGCGCCGGTGGATCGGACCACTTAGTATCGCGAAATGCCGGACCGCCTATCGGCGCTGGACGCCTCGTTCCTGTACCTTGAGCAGCCGACCACGCCGATGCACGTCGGCGCGGTGGCGATCTTCCGGCCGCCTCGGTCGGGCCTGGACTATGAGGATCTGCTACACCTCGTCGAACAACGCATCATACTGGTGCCCCGGTACCGGCAGAAGGTAAGGCACGTGCCGGCGGCGCTGGCCCGCCCGGTGTGGGTGGACGACCCGGAGTTCGACCTGACCTTCCACGTCCGCCGCTCCGCGCTACCCAAGCCTGGCTCGGAACGCTCGCTGAACGCCCTGGTCGCCAGGCTGATGTCGCGGCCGCTGGACCATACCCGGCCGCTGTGGGAGATGTACTTGGTCGAGGGGCTGGCCCGGGGACGGCTCGCGGTGCTGACCAAAACTCACCAGGCCCTGGTGGACGGCATCAGCGCCATCGACATCGCCCAGGTGATCCTTGATGTGTCGCCGACGCCTCGGGAGGACTACAGCGAGCCATGGACCCCGCGCCGTGAACCGAGCCGGGTCCGGCTGGTTGCCGACGCCGTGGCGGAAGCCTGGACTCGACCGGGCGAGGTGGTGGACAACGTGCGGTCGGCGGCCGGGGACGCGGCGGCTACCGCGAGCAAGGTGGTCGACGTTCTCGGGCAGGTGGCGACCGTGGTACGCACCGCGATGCGCCGGGCGCCCGGCAGCCCGCTGAACGTGGCCATCTCGACCCAACGCCGGTTCGCGGTGGCTCGCACCCACTTGGAAGACTACCGGCGGGTGCGAGCCGTGCAGGGCTGCGCGGTCAACGACGTGGTGCTGGCTGTGGTGGCCGGGGCAATGCGTACCTGGTTGCTGTCCCGGGGCGAGCCCGTGACCAACTCGAGCACGGTACGGGCCCTGGTGCCGCTGTCGGTGCGCTCTGAAGCGGACACGGACGTCTCGGCCGGTGCCATGGCGGGCACCCTGGGTAACCGGGTGTCGTCGTTTCTGGTGGATCTCCCGGTGGGTGAGCCGAACGCGGTGGTCCGGCTGCACCAAATCGCCCATCAAATGCAAGTGCACACCAGTAGCGGTCGCTCGGTCGGCGCGGAAACCCTGGTCGCGCTGGGCGGCTTCGCCCCGCCGACATTGCATGCGTTGGGCGCCCGAGCCGCCAGCGGTTTGTCCAAGCGCGTGTTCAACCTGGTCGTCACAAATGTCCCTGGGCCGCAGGTGTCGCTGTATGCGGCGGGGGCGAGGATGCTGGAGATGTTCCCCGTGGTGCCACTGGCCAAGGGACAGGCGCTGGCCATTGGGCTAACGTCCTATGACGGTGGGGTGTACTACGGGTTCAACGCCGACCGGGATGCGATGGGTGACGTCGATATGCTCGCTGGAATGATTACGGAGTCGCTCGACGAGCTGGTCGGCTCGCTCAGCTAGAGGCAGCTAGAGGTGCGCCATGACGCGGATCTACGTTCCGGCAACCCTGCCGATGCTGCGCACGCTGGTCGCCGACTCGGTGCTGCGGCCGATGGGGGGAACCGCGTTCGCGGTGACTCCCTCGCTGCGCGAGGCATATACCAGCGGTGACACGGAGGAGCTGGAGTATATCGCGATGCGCGATGCCGCCCGAGCGTCGCTGCGGCTGTTGGCGATCGAAGCGGCGGCTGACCAGCCGAGCTGGCACCGACGGGTAGTGGTGGCCGCCGACGTCGCGGACGTCAGCCATCGACCCGACCTGGACGACGCGGTAGTCAGGGTGCCGGGGGTCATCCCGTCCTCTGCGGTGGCCGCGGTGCACATTGATGAGCCAGACGCCGAATACGCCGTCCGCGAGGCGGTCGCCGTGGTGGACGCCGCCGATCTCGGTGACCCGGACGCGGAGTTCGTCCTCGGTAGCGCCGAAGACCACGAGCTGGCCTGGTACGACCCGTCGGAGCTGCCGTTCTTCCTGCAGGTACTCGACCTATGACCGGTTTTAGCCGGTCGCGCCCATCGGCCAGTGGGCGCGCTCACCGGGCCAGCGCTCCGGCCAACGCCTCGGCGACTGTGCTCGACCCGCCCATCAACTCCAGGGTCAGCCCGGCCGCGGCCGGCTCGTCGAGCAGCGCCACCAGCACCGCGGCGACATCACCTCGGGAGACTGCCGCCCGTGCCAGCCCAGGTGGGCCCAACGCCACCCGGTCGGCCGGCGGGTCGTCGGTCAACGGACCCGGCCGCAGCACGGTCAGCGTGACCGCCCGCTGGGCCACCTCGACCTCGGCGGCTTTCTTGGCCCGCAGGTAGGCGGCCCAGACTTCACCGCTGCCGGCCGTCGGCGGCGTGTCCACCCCAGTGGAGGAGATCATCAGGTACCGAGGGACACCGGCGGCCACCGCCGCGTCGGCAAGTAGCACCGCGGCGGCTCGGTCGACGGTGTCCTTGCGTGCGGCATCGCTACCGGGGCCGGCTCCCGCCGCGAACACGACGGCGTCCGCGCCGGTCAGCCTGGCTGTCAAGGTGGCGACGTCGGTGTGCTCTAGGTCCAGCACCTCGGCCTCGGCACCGGTCGCCCGTACCTCGGTGACATGGTCGGGATTGCGCACCACACCGACCACCTGGTCACCTCGCTCGGTGAGCAGCCGCTCCAGCCGCAGCGCGATCTTGCCATGTCCGCCCGCGATGACAACCCGCATGAGTGGACCGTAGTGGTGCGATCGGCTCCGCGCTGATCCTGCGTCACGTTCACACCCTGGCACAGCTGGGGTTGATGTGAACGACGTGGAAACCGCAGCCACCTCGTCCACCTCGTCCACCGAGCTTAACTTCATCGTCGAGCGGCGGTTCCGGGCGGGAAACGGTTTACTGGCCGGTGTGGAGCTTCGCGCGCTGGTCTTCGACGTGTTTGGCACGGTGGTCGACTGGCGGAGCGGGGTAATTCGGGAGGCGTCCGCGCTCGCGGCCGAGCGGGGTTGGAGCCGCGACTGGGCAGTGTTCGCGGATGCCTGGCGCGGCCGGTACGCCCCGTCGATGGACCGAGTGCGTCACGGCGTGCAACCGTGGACCAACCTGGACGGGCTGCACCGCGCCTCGCTGGACGAGCTGCTCGAGGAGTTCAGCCTGGCCGCGGACGAGGCCGACCGGTCCCGGCTGGTGCATGCCTGGCACCGGCTTGACCCCTGGCCGGATTCGGTGGCCGGGCTGACCAGGTTGAAGCGGCGGTTTACCATCGCGCCACTATCGAACGGCAACGTCTCGCTGCTGGTGGAGATGGCACGGCGGGCCGGACTGCCCTGGGACCTAGTGCTCTCCGCCGAGTTGGTGCGCGCATACAAGCCCGACCCGGCCACTTACCTGTCCGCGCCGACGCTCCTCGACCTGCACCCCGAGCAGATCATGATGGTGGCCGCGCACCTGGACGACTTGGCTGCCGCGCGCAGCCACGGACTGCGCACCGCCTACGTCCGCCGGCCCTACGAGTGGGGGCCGGATCAGCAGGCGCCGGAGCCCGGCCCGGACGACACGCTTGACCACATCGTCGACTCGATCACCGAGCTGGCCGACTGGCTCGCTGTCTGACCCGGCCAGATCAGCCGCTCCAACTTCAGCTCGTCGAGGCCGCGCCGATATCGCCGATAGCCCTGAGCGAGATCGACAGGAGAGTGATTTGATCTTGCCCGAACCACTCTGGTGTCGATCTCGCCGAGGAGTCGAGTTCAGCTGGTACCGCCAAGCCAGCCGCGTCGGTGAAGTCCAATTCGGCGGCGTCGAGCAGCAGCGGGCGCTCGGAGACGCAGCCACGCAGTAGGCCGGCGATGGTCTGCGGTTATGCGCAGGCTTCGACAGCCATCGGCGAGCGTTGTCGGTGGCGCTCGGACTCGGATACGAAACACACGTGGTTCCCGAGCTGGACCCGGGTTACTGTGAGTTCGTAGGTTAGGGCGGTTGCCGCTCCTCCGTCAGGGCCACCGCTACTCCCTCGCGGCGACTCCTGGTGAGCAGACCGGCCCGTCCTACCGGTTCATGTCCGGATCGGGTGATAGATCGGCGGCAAGCGCGCGGCGGCAATGCGGCTGTCCACAGGAGGAGGACCCATGGGCACGACGATCTACACTGATGGCGACGCCGACCTGCGCGCGGTGGACGGGCGGAGGATCGCGGTATTGGGCTACGGCAACCAGGGCCGCGCTCAGGCGCTGAACCTGCGCGACAGCGGAGCCGGTGGCGAGCGCGGCACGGTAATTGTGGGCAACCGCGACGACGACTACCTGTCCCGCGCCCACGAGGACGGTTTCCCGACCAGCTCCCTGCGTGAGGCGGCGGCGGTCGGTGACGTGGTGCTGCTGTTGATCCCGGACGAGGTGCAGCCCGCCGTGTTCGCCGAACAGGTCGCGCCGGGATTGCGCGCCGGTGACACCCTGGTCGTGGCTTCTGGCTATAACGTGGCGTTCGGGTTGTTGGAGGTGCCCGATGGGGTGGACGTGGTCATGGTCGCCCCTCGGATGATCGGCGCGGCCGTGCGGTCCCGGTTCGTCCAGGGTGCCGGGTTCCCGTGTTTCGTCTCGGTCGAGCGGGATGCCACCGGGGCGGCGCGGCGTACCGCGTTGGCCATCGCGCGGGGGATCGGCGGCACTCGGGCTGGAGCGATCGCGTCGTCCGCGCGCGAGGAAGCGGCGCTGGACCTGTTCTCCGAGCAGGCGATCTGGCCGGCGATCCTGTCCGTGCTGCGCACGTCCTACGAGGTGCTCCACAAAGCTGGTTTCTCCGACGAGGCCGTGCTGTACGAGATGTATCTGTCTGGTGAGCCGGCCGAGGTGTTCACCCATGTTGCTCGGGATGGCCTGCTGGGCCAATTGCCCTTGCACTCGCAGACCAGCCAGTACGGCCAGCTGCGGGCGCTGTGCGGGCTGGATGCCAGCGATTTGGCCGCGCGGTTCACCTCGATCTTGCATGAAGACATCCTGTCCGGCGCCTTTGCCCGCGAATGGTCGGCGGCCGACGCCGGGCAACGGCTCGCGCAACTGCGACAACGGGCGGATGCGCATCCGCTCTCGGCGGCCGAACAGGCGGTGCTGCGCAATCAGACGCGCAATCAGACGCGGCCGTGACCCGGCGCAGCGCGGCCTGGTTCGGGGCCAGCGGGCGCGCTGGCATGATCTACCGCTCCTGGATGCGCGGCCAGGGCTTCGGACCCGAGGTGTTCGACGGCCGGCCGGTGATCGGTATCGCGACAACCTGGTCAGAGCTGGCGCCGTGCAACTCCCATCTGCATCGCGTGGCCGAGGCGGTCAAGCGCGGGGTCTGGCAAGCGGGTGGGTTTCCGCTGGAGTTCCCGGTCATGGCGCTGGGGGAGACCCTGATCCGGCCGACGGCCATGCTGTACCGCAACCTGCTGGCCATGGAAGCCGAAGAGCTGATGCGGGCCAACCCGCTGGACGGCGTCGTGCTGCTTTCCGGCTGCGACAAGACCACGCCTGGGCTGCTCATGGCGGCGGCCAGCGTTGACCTTCCCACGATGATGGTCACCGGCGGTCCAATGCTCAACGGCAAGTACCAGGGCACGGACGTCGGCTCCGGCACTCAGGTGTGGCGGTTCGAGGAGGAGCTGGCCGCCGGGCGGATGACCCAACGGGAGTGCTCTTTCGCCGAGGGTTGCATGGCTCGCTCCAGCGGGCACTGCATGACGATGGGCACCGCCTCGACCATGGCCTGCCTGGCTGAGGCGCTGGGCATGCAGTTGCCCTACTCAGCGACGTGGCCGGCGTCTGACTCGCGCCGCTACGAGACGGCGCAGGCGGCCGGGCAGCGGATCGTCGCGTTGGTGGAAGCCGACGTGCGGCCGTCGTCAATCATGACGAGGCCGGCGTTCGAGAACGCGATCCGAGTCAACGCCGCGATCGGCGGCTCCACCAACGCAGTGATCCATCTGCTCGCGCTCGCTGGCCGGCTGGGCGTGGAGCTGGTGCTTGACGACTTCGACCTGCTGGCCCGTGACGTGCCGACCCTGGTTGACCTGCAACCGTCGGGCCGGTTCCTGATGGAGGACTTCTGTTACGCCGGCGGCCTGCCCGCCGTGATGCGGGAGATTCTGGATCTGTTGTGGGTGAAAGCGATGACGGTGAACGGTGCCACGGTGGGTGAGAACGTGGCCGAGGCGCCATGTTGGAACCGGGAGGTCATTCGCGGATTCGCTGAGCCTTTCCAGCCAGCTGGTAGCGGGACAGCGGTGTTGCGCGGCAATCTGGCCCCGGACGGCGCGGTGATCAAACAATCGGCGGCCTCGGCGCACCTGCTGCGGCATAGTGGCGTGACGCTGGTGTTCGACTCGCCGGAGTCCTATTACGCGGTGGCCGGCGACGAGGCGCTACCGGTCGACGAGTCGACCGTGCTGGTGATCCGCAACTGCGGGCCGCGTGGCTATCCGGGGATGCCCGAGGTGGCCAACGTGGTACCGCCGACGAAGCTGCTGCGCCAGGGCGTGCGGGATCTGGTTCGGATCTGCGACGGGCGGATGTCCGGGACGGCGTACGGCACGGTTGTGCTGCATGTCGCTCCCGAGGCGGCGGTCGGGGGGCCGTTGGCGTTGGTACGCACCGGCGACCGGATCACTCTGGACGTGCCGGCCCGATCTTTGCGCCTGGAGGTTTCCGACGCCGAGCTGACCCGGCGGCGAACGGAATGGACCCCGCCGGCACCACTCGCGAGCCGGGGCTGGAGCTGGCTGTACCGCGAACATGTTCTGCAGGCCGATCGCGGCGCTGACCTGGACTTCCTGGTCGGTGCCAGCGGAGCTGAGGTGCCCCGCGAGTCCCACTAGAAAGGACGACTATGCCTGTGTTCACGGGAGTCGGTGTCGCCCTCGTCACGCTGTTCGACGACACCGGCGCGGTCGACTACTCCGCTACGGCTTCGTTCGCCGCCCGGCTGGTCTCACTGGGCGTGCGCGCGGTGATCGTCGCGGGCACGACCGGTGAGGTCGACACGCTCTACGACGAGGAACGGATCGGGCTGTTCGCCGCGGTGCGTGCCGCCGTGCCCTCAGCGGTTGTGGTGGCTGGCACGGGCGCCGCTTCGACCCGGCAGGCACGGGCACTCACCGCCGCTGCCCGAGACCACGGTGTCGACGCGGTGCTCGCCCGCTCGCCGCGCGGGGTGGCCGACCCCACCGGCTACTACGAGGGGATCGCTTCGGCGGCGGGTGAGGTACCGGTGCTTGCCTACCACTACCCGGCGGTAGCACCCCCGGGCATCCCGCTGGAGCTGCTGGCGAAGCTGCCCATACAAGGCTGCAAGGACTCCTCGGGAGACATGGACCGGCTGCTGGCCACGTTAGTGAGCTGGCCGCACCCACTGTACGTCGGCTCAGCCTCGATACTCCTGCAAGCCGGTGCGCTGGGCGTGGCCGGGGCGATCCTCGCCTTGGCCAACGCCGAGCCGCGGCTGTGCGCGGCCGCCTTCGCCGGCGATGCCGAGGCCCAGCTCCGTCTCGTCCCTGCCCACTTCGCCGCTGCCGAGGACTTTCCGCGCGGGATCAAACGGCTGGTCGCCGACCGGTTCGGGGTATCCGCGAGTTGCCGCGCCGGCTGAGCTTCAGAACACCGCCTGAGCGGCATGACGAAACCCGAAACTGCCGAGATTGGCTTTAGTGGACTTGTCTGTTGTCGAGCGGCGTTATTGTGCTGCGCTGGCCCTCGAGCGTGGTGAACCCAAGATGGTGGTGGCGGTCCAGTTCGGATTTTTGCGCCAGATGTTGTATTTGTATACCTGGTTGACCCAGTGTGCTCGGGATGGCCTGGCGGGGTTGATGGTGCGAGTTGCGTCAAGCCCATCCCGGCGGGAGCCCGTCCGCTGGTCCCTGAACCGCGTTCGCTTGGCCTAGGTTGACCCTATGATGGTGAGTCATGTCCTTGCTCCTGTGTGACGGAGGCGACGGTAACTACAAAGAGTGAGACAATGTCGCTAATGTTAGACCGAACCGTGCAATATTTGCCGGATCGTGAGCTCATCATGGCACTCTCCGTGGTATGTTTGTTGCAATCTACCTGGTAAGACCTCGGTCAATCGACTCGTGGGAGGGGTGTAGCTCTCAGGCTATTGGCCGGGAAACGAGGGGGTTTCTCTCGCCGTAAGGCTTGTAATAATGGCGGGGTCTCCTTTAATGATCGTCTTTGCTTTGTTCGTGTGTGTGGGGGGCAGCGTGAGCTTCGCTGGGCGGTCGGATCTGCTCTCGTTTCTGGATCAGCTAGTGAAGGTCGACGGCGGACCCCAGGTGACGCCGGGTAGCGGGCGTCCAATCCTGGTGCTGGAGGGTTGCGGTGGGTCGGGACGTTCGGAGCTGCTACGCAGCTTGGAAGAAAGGTGGGCGGCACGGACGCCGACAGCCCGGGTGGACTCGCTGGCTCTCCCGGATGACCAGACAGGTTTAAAGCGGCCATTGCTCGCGGCGCTGATGCTGGGTCTCAGCGCCGACGTACATGGGTACAAGGTGTCGTTTAACCGGGTAGTGCTGGCGTACATCGCGATGTCCGAGCCAGTCCAGGACCCTGATCCGCGGCGTGCCGTGGATGTAATGGTGCAGCGGTTGAATACTTACCGGGACGGTGGTGCGGTAATCGAGCTTGTGGCTGGCCTGGTGGCGACTTCGGTGCCGGGTGCGGGGGACCTTTCCGAAGTGTTCACGAAGATAGCCGAACAAATTGTCAAGCGACTGAGGAAATTCCCTTGGCGGGCGCGCTTGAACTGGAAAGAAGCCCTGGAGTGGTTCGGACACCAAGACCAGCGGCTCCATCGCGACCCGGTACGTGCGCTTGTCCAGCTCAGTGTTCAGGCGCAAAGCGACAACATCGCGGTCCGGGATGATGTGGATGACCTTCTGGTGGGTGCTCTGCTCGCGGATTTGCGTGATAGCCTCAACCGGATCGCGGCGCGGCCGTGGAACGCCATTGTCGCACTGGACAATAGCGATACACCCATGGCGGCGTGGTTAGTCGCGGCGCTGGTCCGGGTGCGACAAAATCTCGCGGCTCAGGGCGCAACGCCTGATCCGGTGACGGTCGTCGTCGCGAGCGGTGGTTCTCTTGCGGCTAGCCTGGTCGGACAGGTTCCCGCGGGTGCGCGGTGGCAGGAGTCGCAATTGGCTGACCTGACCGCTGAAGATGTCCGTCGAACGGGGGTGTGGTTGTCCATCGTTGTCGGTGGATTGTCCGTAGACGACGTACGTCAGATGGCAATGGCCTATGAATGGCCGCCATCGTTGGGCACGCGCGTTGTCGCGAATGCGGTGCACCGGCTTACTAGCGGGCACGCGGCGGCGACCAAGCTCGTGCTGCGGGACCTCCAAGCGGCGCCGCAACTCATCGACGATATGGATAGGATCCTGCGTCGGCAGGCGCCGGACGCCCAGCGCAGCATAGAGCAATTCCTACTCGACCGGATCGTCGCCGGGTTGAGCCTCCATCAGCGCGTCGACCCGGATCTTTGGCAGGATCTAGTGACGCTTTCCGCTGCGCGCGACCGTGACGAAGCACAGGAGCTCAGGCTGTCGTTGAGAACCCCGGTAGAGGTAGCGCCAATGCTATTTGCTTCGAGCACCCTGTGGTCCGGTACTGGTCCGCGGAATCGCCTCGCGCTTGAACCGTTTATCCGGTACCTATTGTTACGCGCACTCGCTAACCGAGTGGAGGAACCGCGGTGGCACGACGTTTTCGGTACCTTGCTGGACCGCCTCAGCAAATCTGATCTCGGCGGCCGGCTACATCACAATCTGGCGCTGGGCAACATCACCATGGTCGCCGAAGAACTTGGCCGTCTCCTGCCAAATTGCCCAGGCAAGGACTGGCTGACGTTGCTTGATCAGACTGTGGCGACGCCACACCCTAATGGTGATCACTCGACGTCAGCTCAACCGCTGAACACAGGGATCGAGAATTCCGCACGTGTTACTCGGCTAGTCAGCCAACTCCACACGATTAGAGATCCCTGCCTCAGCGACCGGGAAACACTGCGCCGCGGCTACCTGCTCATCGTTCACGACTACGATGGACTCGCCGACACGTCACCCGACGGTTTGACACTTTTTCTCGCCCGTTCGGATCGATACCGGCGGCTCGCTAACGAACTCGCCTAACCGCGGGTCACACCCGTGTTTCGCAACGATCAGTGAGGGAGTGAAACGGTGCGACCGACCCCTGCCACCCGTCAGATCAGACGGAGGCAAACCTACCGTTGGTGGCTCATTCCTCGGCCAGACCGATTCCCTAGGCGGTGGTCGCACTGGATCCCGTTTACGCTGACCGTTGTTTTGCTAACAGTCTTCGTCACCGCCGGGGTCCTGGCCGGTCCCTGGCTGTTCACGCGGATTAGCTGCCGGGCAGGGCCGCTACCGACATCAAGTATTTGGTCGCAGAACGACGAATGTGTCGGGGTGAGTGACGGGAACTACGATTTTGGGCTATCAGCTTTCGATCAAGTCTTCCAGACAGTCGCCAGCCAGAACGAACAAGCGCAAGGGAAACCGTGTCGTGCCGGCGCCGCACCTGTAACAGTCGGAGTGCTCGTAACCCTGAGCTCACCGAACAATGGCGGCCGCGGCCTGCACGAGCTTGAGGGTTTCGCCGCTAGCCAGGCAGAAGCTAATAATTCGTCCGATTGTGTCCATCCGATCCAACTTCTGGTTGGTCAGATGGGCGCGACCGAACAGGCGGCGGAACAAGTCGCGCAACTCTTGGCGAACACCCCCGGCATCGTCGCTGTGGTCGGGTTGGGACAAAGCAACCAACGTTCGGCTGAGGCCGTCCAAACACTGGCTATGGGACACATTCCGATGGTTTCCGACCTCATCACGGCGGAAGGCTTCGATCAGAACGGATCCCGTGACGACAACCCCGACTTCACCGCCTGCACCGACGACGACATCTTCGACAAGGGAATCGGGAAAGGCTTTTACTACCGGGTCGCTTATAGAATTGCTACCCAAGTCCAGCGGCTTAGTGAATACCTCAAGAAAGCCGACCTTATCATCACACCAACCACCGCGACCGACCCGTTCACATGCACGGCTCTGCCGCTCATACACAGGAAATTTGGCTCTACCGTTCACGAGGTCCGGTTCGATCCCACCGACCCATCTACTGTGAATGTGGCCGTTCAGCAACTCTGCGATAGTGAGCAAGATGTCACAGCCATCTACGCGGCCCGCGCCGGGGACCTTAGCAGTTTCCTCAACGCGATCGACAGGCGATACCAAGATCAAGCTTGCAAAGCGAGGTCGATCGCTGTAGCGAGCATCTCTGACGCCTCCCGAATCCGCGCACCCGAACCAGATTCCCAACTCGAAAACCTACGTGCAAAAGCTTTAGCGTCGCTCAGAAATGGCAAAGTGCGATTGTTCTACACCGGGCTAGCCAACCCGGACGTACTGAAAAAGAAAAACTCCGGGATTGCCGGCTTCGCCAATCTCTGGAATCAGTTCGCCAACCTCCAATTCAGCCAGACAGATCTCGACGACGGCTGGGCGATCAACGCTTACGATTCCCTAACCACAGTGACAGATACGTTGAAATACCTGCCCGCCAAGTCGCGGATTACCCCCGGCGCCATCAACAGCTCGATCGGATCGTTCTCTCGCGGGCATCCTGTCCCGTTCGCGGCCCAGGGCTCCCTTACCTTCGACAACAACGGCAACCGCGACGACAGCGACCCGGACAGCCACCCCTTGGTGTCACAAGTCTGCCCACCTCCTGCTAATGGACAACCGCCACATTCAACCTCGGTCGAGGTGTACCCGACCGAGGAGCGTTGTCCTGAGTAAGGAAGGTCCGCCGTGTAACCGGGCTCGGTCTCGAGAGCCTTAAGTGAGATGTAATCGTCGGATGATCTCGTCCGCTTCGGCGCCGGGCGCCGCCGTGATGTCGATGGTGATCGCGGCCTCGCCTGAGTCTGGTGGCTCCAGGTCGGCGAACTGCGAGTCCAGCAGCGCCGTCGGCATGAAGTGCCCGTGACGCGCGGTCAACCGCCGTCGGATCTGTTCCCGGGTGCCGGCGAGGTAGACGAACACCACGCGCCCGCCGCGCAGCACGTCCCGGTAGCGTCGCTTGAGCGCCGAGCAGGTGACTATGCCGGGCCGGCCGCTCTCGGTGCGCTCCCGGATCCAGGTGGCGATCAGCTCTAGCCACGGCCACCGGTCGTCATCGTCCAACGGGTGTCCGGCGGCCATCTTCGACACGTTGGACGGGGGGTGCAGGTCATCGCCTTCGACCAGCTCCCAGTCCAGCTGGCCGGCCAGTACCCCGGCCACGGTGGACTTGCCGCAGCCGGACACGCCCATCAGCACCAGAACCGGCCGCGCGACGGCGGGCAGCGGTGTGGTCACGTCAGCGCGGTGTCGTTGGTCGCCACGGACGCAGGGTATTGACTCGACACAGCAGCTTTCTGGTCCGCGCAGCACTTGTAGGGGCTGCGCGGACCACACACCCGCTGTGCGAGCGGTGACTAGGCGTAGCCTTGGCCCGGCGAAACTCGGCCTCGAGATCAACGGGCCAGATTTCGCGCGACGCGGGTGAGCGTGGTCACAACGGTTTCGAGTGGGCCTCGACCGATGGTGTAGCGCCAAGCCAGGGCGAACAGCAGTGCGACGGTGACCTGCAGTAGATAACCGCCGAGGGGGCTGAAGTCGTCGAGTGGAGAGTTCATGAACACGACCGAAGCGGTGTATAAGGTCAGGGTCATGCCGCCGGCGGCGGCCAGCGGCCGCGAGGCCACCTGAGCGGCTTTAACCAGCCCGGGTCGGCGGGTGGTCTTGGCCGGGATCAGCTGGGTGAGCAGCAGCATCGCCCCGAGCAGCGCCATTGCCGCCCCGGCGGTCTGGGCCAGATCCAGTGTGGTACCGCTGTGTGGTGCGGCCGACGCTAGCCACCACCAGGTCGTGGTGGGCGTAGTGCCTTCGCCGGAAACCTCGACGTAGTCGGCTACGGTTGGGGCGGTAGCCAACTGGTCCAATGGGGTAGCGGCCTGGATATGGGCAAGCCCGCCTAGCGGGCCGAGCAACACCCAGGACGCCGCGGATACGGCAATCCCCAAGACCGTGCCGCCGACGAGCAATCCGGCAGCGGTGTCCATCCGCGACAGCCGCAAGCGGCCGATTGCCATTCCGGCGCAGATATAAGCTAGCCACGGCAATGCGGGGTAGTGGCCGGTGAGGCTCAGCTCGCTGAGCAGGGCCAGCGGATCACGCAGCAGGTAGGCGAAGTCCGGATTGTCCAGGGTCGGGATTGGCAGTCGCGGGCGCAACAGCTGGCTGAGTGTCGGCACGACCACAGCGATCAGTACCGCGAGCGCGGCGAGCACCCTAGTCGGCAAGAACACCAACGGAATCGCTAGCAAGAATAGCTCCGCGTAGTAGGGCAGGATGACTTCGACCACGGTGGCGTCGGTATAGCCCAGCGCGAGCCCGAGCAGCCCAATTGCCGTCGCCCTGGCCAGCAGTGTCGCCGCCGCTGCCCGGGCATCCGACCCGAACTTGACCTGGGCTCGACCCGTTATGAACGTGACGGCAACCCCGGTCAATAGGGCAAAGGTGCCAGCCGAACGCCCTCCGGCGATCAAGTAAGCGGCGTTCGGCCCGCCAGAGCCGCTGGTGGCGCCGAGCCCGTGCACGGCAATCATGCCCAGCAACGCCACGCCTCGGGCCGCGTCCATTCCGGTCAGCCGCGAACCGAGCGTCGCGATCTGCTGTTGAGCGCACAATATGGTCATTCGACTAGGCCTCGGCGGCGGTGGCGATGCGGTCTACCGGGGAAGCGTGGTCGGGCAGAGCAGCCAGCGCGTCGAGCAAGTCGAGCAAATGAGAGCGCATGGCGGCCGCCCCGACGTACATGACCTCCTCAATAAGGTCCTCCCGCGACGGATAGGGATAGTAGTAGATCGCCGGTGCCTGCACGTGCGCCTGTTCAACGATGTCGGACAGCCGAGTGCCGGCGAAGCGCGGCTCGGTCACGTTTGTCCGCGCACCGATCACGTGTTTAGGTTCTGGGACCACTACAAGGAGTTGATGGCTCAGTGACGGCTGGCGTGACCCAGACGCAACTCGACGTCCGAGTCATCGAGCGGTTCCTCGTACGGGGAGGCCCGGCTGGCCGACGACTCTGGCTGCCCGATGGACATCTGCGCGCGTTGCCCTTTCGTAACCCACCCAAGTAAGGAGACACGTGAAGCTGATCGACAGCGGTCCGGTTCTGCTCGACCTGGATACCGAAGCTGACGCCGTCGGCGTGGGTCATCTGCGGCTCAACCGCCCGGAGGCATCCAACGGGATGGACGTGCCATTCCTGCGGGCGTTCTACGACGCGATCATGATCGCCTATGGGCACCCGGATCTGCGGGTGCTGCTGCTCAGCGGGGAGGGCCCGCATTTCTGTGCCGGTGGGGATGTCAAGACCTTCGCCAGCAAGGGCGAGGCGCTGCCAGACTATCTGCGTGAAGTCACATCGTGGTTGCAGATCTGTGCGCAGGGCCTGCTCAACCTGCGGGCCCCGGTGATCGCGGCGGTGCACGGGTATGTGGCGGGGGGTGGCGGATTCGGCTTGGTCTGCGCGTCTGACATCGTGCTGGCCGCCGAGTCGGCGAAGTTCATCTCCGGCGCGACGCGGGTCGGGATGATCCCAGACGCCGGCTCGACGGTGACGTTGCCGCGGATCGTCGGCGTGCGCAAGGCGATGGAGATCTTCTTGACCAACCCAGCGCTGACCGCCGCTGACGCTTACGAGATCGGCCTGGTCACCCGGGTGGTGCCGGATCTTTCGTTACGCGACGAAGCCTATGCGCTGGCCCGGAAGCTGGCCTCCGGCGCGCCGCTGGCCATGGGCGCGACTAAACGGCTGGTGTGGTCGGGGCTCGGCGGCAGAGTTGAGGCGCAGCTGCCGGAGGAGGCCCGAACGGTCTCTGAGCTGTCCGGCACCGCGGACGCCCGGGAGGGGTTGGCCGCGGTGATCGAACGGCGGAAACCGCGATTTATCGGCCATTGACCTCGTTCGCGCAGCACGTGTGTGGCCGGCACAGCACCTGTAGCGGCTGTGCCGGCCACACACGTGCTGCGCCGACCCGTACACGCGACATAAACGGCTGGTGTGGTCGGGGCGCGGAGGTAGGGTGAACGTTAGCGCACGGCGTTGCGGGGGGAGTTGATGACGGTGGCAGGTGGCCAGGCAGCGCGGTTGTTTCCGTTGAGTCCACTCACCGAGGTTCATCAGCTGCTGGTTGACCAGGTGCTCGACGGTTGGCCTCAGGTTGAGACGGTCGATGAGCACGGGGTGATTGTGCATTACGCGGCCGTCCGGTTCACCGTCTTCGGCGCCGCCGCGTCGTTCAAAGGCGGTGCAGACCATATTGATGTTGAGGCCAACAACCACGGTCGTGCGGTGGCGTCCGGTTTACACGGCGACGCGGTCGGGGAGGCAACTGTTGAAGCGACATTGCCCGGCAACCCAGAAGCGCCTGCGCTGCGGTATCTGATGCGAGTGGTCGCCGCCAGCTGATCCCGCGTCGGGCCGGCTCGCCACACCGACCATGATCGGAGCGCACAGTGTCGGGGTAGCTCCCCCTTGGTGGCCATTGCGCTGGAGTTGCTGGCGCGTTGGTCGGCCCGGCGTTCCGGGCCCGTTCGACATCGACAGGAGAGTGATTCGATCTTGGTATAGCCACGCTGACGTCGATCTCAATGGGGGTCAGCCTGGGCTTGATCTTCGGTATGGCATTCCGGGCGGCCGCGCTCGGGGGGCTCCGGATGCCCGCTTTGGTGGGCGCTGCTTTGGTGGGCGCTGGCCATTCTGAGCAGAGTGGCCAGGACGACCGCTGGAGCGGACTACGGGCTGAACCTCAGCGACTCCTCCGAACAACCGCTCGCGCGCTCATGCCGCCAGCCGATCCCGGTTGGCTTGGAAGAACCGCAGGTTGGCGATCCGACTGTTCGAGATGATCCAGACGTGGTGTCCCGGCCCGTATCGGTTGACGTGTGCCTGGGCCAGGTTCCACGCGCGTGTCGGGTCGAGTGATTCACCGAGCTCTTGCTTGCAACCACGGCAGGCGTAAGCGTAAAGCGCGTGTGGGGTGAACGACCCGCGGTAAGTGGTCTCCCAGCAGCACCAGCACTTACCATCCATTGTGATCAGCTCTGCATGCTGGTCGCATACCGAGCACGGTCCTTCAACGTCGTCTCTTTGCAGATCATCCATCCCAGTCCTCCTCGAATGCTCATCCGCTCTTGTCTGCCGCCCAGCCCCAGGAACAGGCTGCCTCCTCGCCGTCAATGTCCGGGTCCGCCAACCAGACCGGGACGTGACTGTCACCATGGCAGGTATGCCAAATGGCACCGCCACGGGGGTAGGTGGGACAGGGCATGACCTCGGGCGCTGTGCTCATCCCCGGTCCCTGCTCGGAAACGTGGATCTCGGTGCTCACTGCGCCGTTGGATCACGCGCGGGATTGGTTATCCGGATGGATGCGCGGATGGCGACCACTGACATGACCCCAGACCTGGAGCGCTGGCGTAGTCAGCTGCACGCGGAGATCGCTTTCTACGGCCGGCGTCACCGGGAGCTGGCCAGCCAGCTCGCGTGCCTGGCCGGACAGATCGGGGATACCGAGGACCAGATAGCGGTACAGGCTGAGCGCTGGGCGCGGCGCAATCCGGTGCGCGTGGGATCACCGGCGCCGGGCCCAGCGCGCACGGGATCACAGCGCCTACGAACGCGGCCAGCAACTCAGGTGGGCGGCGGTGGCGGCGAGAACGTTCGGGCTCTAAGTCCTCTAATCGGTCTCGAGCGGCAGGCTGGCCCAGATGGTCTTGCCGTCGGAGTGCGGCTCGACACCCCAGGCCTGTGCCAGCGTGGCCACCAGCTGCAGCCCCCGGCCACGGCAGGCATCGATGTTGATCGGCCGGGTTCGCGGGATGGGCCCCGGGCGGAAGTCCCGGACCGAGACGCGCAACGCTGAGCGGGTGAGGGTGAGGGTGAGCTGGCTGGAGCTGCGTGCGTGCTCGACCGCGTTGCTGACCAGCTCAGAGGACACCAGTTCGGCGACCTCCTGGAGGGCCATGGGTACCAGCCAGACCTTGCAGGACTCGCGGACGAACAGCCGAGCAGCGGATGGAGCGGTGTCGTGCGAGGGCAGATCCCGCTGGCGCCGCAGCTCCGGCGGGCGCTGTTCCAGCATGACCATGGCCGAAGCGAGGCCAGGGGCCAGCGGTACCGTTTCAGTGACCCGGCTCGAGACGAGCATCGAGCGCAGGTTGGGGCCCGCGCCGAACAGGATCAGCCTGGCCGATGGCCAACCGCCGGCGGCTGCCAGCGCTGCCGGGAAGACGCTGAGGAAAGCTGACTGGGTCGTGCGGAGCCGGGAGACGTCGATCAGCGCACAACCGGTGCCAAGTAGACACTTCGCGATGGCTTCGCGGATCCTGGGTGAGGTTCGAATGGACAAGTGGCCCGAAAGCCAGAGCACGGCGTGCCCGAGCGTTTCGCGAACCTCGACCACAAGGTCGTTGGGCATGATCCCACCAGGGTGAGTTCGAAGACATGGTCCGATTAGTGAAGCACGATGTGAGTTGGTGCGCTTACGGAGTTGCCGGCCGTCAGGGCTGAGGAGCACCCGGGCGGGCTGGTGCGCGGGCGAGAGGAAGGCCATGCTGGTCGCAGCGTCCATCATGGCCGCAGCCATCGAGCGGGCAGGAAAGCTATGGCATCGGATATGTCGTCACCGACCCCACCGCGTGTGATCGCGATCGGTGCCTCCGCGGGTGGTGTGGAAGCACTGCGGGCGCTGGTCGCCGGGCTGCCCCCCGATCTGGCGGCGGCCGTCCTGGTCGTGTTGCATATTCCTCCGCGTGCCCCGAGCGCGCTCGCCCACATCTTGGATCGCGCCGGGCCGCTGCGGGCGCACTCAGCGCGTCATGGCGTGCGGCTGCTGCCGGGCATGATCTATGTGGCACCGGCCGATCATCACCTGCTGGTGCGCGAGGGGCACCTGGAGCTTTCGGTCGGCCCGGCGGAGAACGGGCATCGGCCGGCCATTGATCCGCTGTTCCGTTCGGTGGCGCTGTCTTGCGGGGCTGGTGCGATCGGTGTGGTGCTCTCAGGTGCCCGGGACGATGGAGCCGCCGGGCTGACCGCGATCGTCGAACGGGGAGGACAGGCGGTGGTGCAGGACCCGGAGGAAGCCTTGCATCGGTCGATGCCGGCTAGCGCGCTGGAGCATGTCGCGAGTGCCCACGTGCTGCCGGCATCGAAGATCGGCGCGCTGCTCGGGGAGCTGGTACGGGACCTTCCGCTGGACGCGTCGTCCGGCACGGATTGCCAACTCGCCGCGGAGAACGAGATCGCTACCCTGGCACCGCTGACCACTGATGCGCTGCTTTCGTCACGGCCTTCGGGGTTCTCCTGCCCGAACTGTCAGGGCGTGCTCTTCGAGCTGGATGGTGAACCGGCGCCGCGCTATCGCTGCCGGGTGGGCCACGCGTGGTCACCGGGCAGCCTGGCCGCTGAGCAGAACGGTGCGGTGGAGCACGCGCTGTGGGTGGCGTTGCGGGCCCTGGAGGAAAACGCGGCGATCAACCATCGGCTGGCTGAGTTCGCCGAACGACGTGAGCGGCACTGGGCAGCCACCGTGTACCGGCAGCGGTATGACGCCAACAAGACCGAGGCGGTGATGCTGCGTGAGCTGATCGGCCGGATCAGCTCAGCGCTGGAATCCCCCGCTGAGGATGAACCATAATTTGTCAGCGAGAAGCAGGGACGCGCGAGTGGATAGGCTCTCGCTACCTGGATCAACGAGCCGTGGAGGCGAGACGTGTCACAGCCCGATGCGTCTTTTGAGACGCTGCTGGTGCATCTGAAGGAGAATCGCGGTTTCGACTTCACCGGCTACAAACGCTCCAGCTTGACTCGGCGAGTCAATCGTCGGATGGCCCATGTCGGAATCAGTAACTACGCTGAGTATCTCGACTACCTGGAAGTACACGCCGAGGAATTCACGGCGCTATTCAACACGATTCTCATCAACGTCACGGGTTTTTTCCGGGATGCCGAGGCCTGGGATTACCTGCGCGCGGAGATCCTGCCCAGCGTGCTGGCGGCCAAGGCGCCCGACGAGGTGATCAGAGTATGGAGCGCGGGGTGCGCTTCGGGTGAAGAGGCATACACGCTGGCCATGAGCCTGGCCGATGCGCTGGGTGTGGAGGAGTTCCGCCAACGCGTCAAGGTGTATGCCACCGATGTCGACGAAGAGGGCTTGACCCACGCCCGGCACGCGACCTATGACGAACGGCGGGTCCGCGCGGTACCGGCACCGCTGCTGGAACGGTATTTCGATCAGGTGGGCGGCCGGTTCGCCTTCCACAAGGATTTGCGCCGGTCGGTCATCTTCGGACGAAACGACCTCGTGCAGGACGCCCCGATTTCCAAAATCGACCTACTGGCCTGCCGCAACGTGTTGATGTACTTCAACGCCGAGACTCAGTCGCGCGTCCTGTCCCGGTTCCATTTCGCGCTGGCACCCGCCGGGGTGATGTTTCTGGGCAAGGCCGAGATGCTGCTCTCGCACACCAAGCTGTTCCACCCGATCGACCTCAAGCGCCGGGTGTTCCGCAAGGTGGCCAGCCCGGTGCCACCGAACGGCGGCTTTCTGACCGAGGCACCGCCAGCGCATGCCAGACCTCCCATAGGCGGCCTGGACCTGCTGCGTCACGCGGCCCTACTGGCTAGCCCACTGGCCCAGGTCGTCGTCACCGTGGATGGCTTGATCGCCCTGTGCAACCGCCAGGCCGAGGACCTGTTCGGGGTATCCAGTCGTGACGTGGGCCGGCCGTTCAGCGACGTCGCGCTGTCCTACCGTCCGGTGGAATTGCGCCGCTACATCGAACAGACGCACGTCGAGCGGCGCACCTTCCGGGTCACCGACATTGAGTACATCCGCGGTGTGGAGACCTCGTATCTTGACGTGCAGATCAGCCCGCTTACCTACAACGACGCAGGCCTGCTCGGGGTGATCCTCAGCTTCCATGATGTCAGCGAGTCCCGCCGGCTGCGGGACGAATTGCAGCAGGCCAACCGTCAGCTGGAAACGGCCTACGAGGAACTCCAATCCACCAACGAGGAGTTGGAGACGACCAACGAAGAGCTCCAGTCCACCGTCGAGGAACTGGAAACCACTAACGAGGAGTTGCAATCGACGAACGAGGAACTGGAGACGATGAACGAGGAGCTCCAGTCCACCAACGACGAGCTGCAAGCCATCAACGACGAACTCCGGGATCGCACCGGAGACCTCAACCAGGCCAAGCATTTCCTGGAGACGATACTCACAGGTCTCCGCGCCGGGGTGGCTGTGCTGGACGGAGATATGCGTGTTCTGGTCTGGAACCGGCATGCCGAGGATCTGTGGGGGCTGCGCCAGGAAGAAACCGTCGGCCAGCATTTTCTCAATTTGGACATCGGCTTGCCGACTGAGCAGTTGTGCCCCCTGATCCGCCGAACTCTCGCTGGCGACCCCGGCCCGCACGAGATGCTGCTCTCGGCGGTGAACCGGCGCGGCCGCCCTATCCAGGTACGAGTGGCCGGAAGCCCGCTGGACGGCGTCGAGGGCACCGCCAGCGGCGCCATCCTGCTGATGGAAATGGAACAGGATGGCGGGCAGTTTGATGGGAGTCTTCTGGTGCCGCTAGGTAAGCAGGACGGACAGCACACGCCGGAAACGGCCGGCGCTGACGACACCACAACTACCGGCTGATCACTCCACGGAACCTCGGCTGATCATGCGAATGCCGCTGTGATGCAAGGACCGTGAATTGATCGGACTGTGGCGTCAACCGCGCCTGCCTATGGAGAGTAGGACTTCATGATCGCCGAAGGTGCACCCAAACTATCGAGCACACTGACACCACAGTCACCCATAGGCACCTTCGGCGTACCGCCGCTTCAGGTCACCGTGACACACCTAGCCCAGGCAGTCCCCGTGGTCCGCGTAGCGGGCGAACTGGACATGCTCACCGAGTCCCTACTTGAAGAACATCTCCGTAAACATCTCGTGGCCTTGCCTAAACGGCTGATCGTCAATCTAAGCGAAGTTTCATTCCTCGGGGCGAGCGGGCTAGGGGTGCTGGTCAGGATCAGGGACGCCGCTGCTCGGCAAGATACCAGGCTGCAACTCAGCGGCACCAGCCGACGCATCGTGGCCCGTCCACTGAAAATAACCGGACTGGAAGACATGTTCGAGGTCTTGCCAGTTATTCAGTAAGCACGAGGACCTCGCCGCGGTGCCGATCCGCGATACGTGGTGACGGGTGAATCGCTGGTGGCTGATACTGGTCACGCCTCGCCAGCACACCGGTCGCCGGCTCCGCGATCCCGGCGAAAGCGGGAACCGGTAGTACAGCCAGACACAGTGGTTGATGATCTCCACCGGAAACCGGAACCCCCTGTACGACGGCGTACCGATGCCCACCAGCCCAGCCCCCCTCGACCCTCCACACGGACGATCCGCCGATCATCCCAGTCGCCAGGCCGCCGCCCAAGTTGATGATGCCGGTTGTACCCTTTGCCTGTGTTCCAACCGCTCCCATGCCGCTCGTCGATGCCGTTACCCAGGCGGTTGAACACATGGAGGCGAGCGGCTGGCACTCGGAGGCCGCCGCCGTCCGCGGGTCGCTCGAAGACCTGGCGGGCACGGCGCCCGGTGAAGCCGTCGTCCAGCGTGGAGAGATGTTCTGGGCCCTGGACGCGATCACCGGCGACCACCGAGCGGATCCAGCGCTGGCCCAAGCTGCCGCCAACGTGTCCGTCCAATCAGGCGGGGCATGGACAAGAGCACGGCGTTCACCGACTGGATCAAGAAGACCCTCGCGGAAGGTAAGCCGGATGAGGCCCGGCAGGACGTCACCATCGTGGTCATGGACGCCCGGCAGACCCCACTCAGGCGGATCACCGCCCGTGATGCCGTTGACGTGGTGGATCTGATGCGTGAGTGAGGCCGTTGAGATGACACCTGATGTCAGCCTGGCGCAAGGTCGATCCTCTACCTGCGGCAGTCGGACCGCACAAATACTCATCGAATCCGTGCACCGGACCGGATGGTTGGTTCGGCAATCCCTTATCGACATCCACGGGATCGCCCCGTATGAGGTCACTACCGTCAGTGAACAAAGGAGGCTTCGTGTCGTCGCACCCCGCTCAAATGTCTGATATTCACCGGAGTGGGCCGGGCTCGTGCCTCCCGAATCAGCTTCAGGAAGAGTCAGGGAGCCGGCTGATCACTCCGGATCAGTTAAGGTATGAGTGTGATGTCCTCGATCCGTTAGCGGAGCGCGTCCATGCATACGAGGATGGGCGGGCGGGCCAAGGATCGGCACGCCACGGATTTGGCCCGACGGGGCTGGGCACGTCCGCCGCGCGGTTGGCCAGGCCAGCGGACACCAAGCCTGGTGCGCCCGCCCGATTGGACGTGCTATGGACCCGCAAGCGCGCGGCCGGTTCCGCCCTGGCAGCTCATGTCGCGGCAGTGCGCCGTCGCCTGGCCCACAGCCCGGCATCA
>JAFASX010000082.1 GCA_019244295.1 Pseudonocardia sp. | reverse complement strand
CTGGCCACCGCGCGGCGCGGACAGGCGCTAGCTCGCCGGGGATCCGGCCACCGCGCGACGTGGACAGGCGCGATCTCGCCGGGGATCTGGCCACCGCGCGGAGCGGACAGGCGCTAGCCTGCGGCCGTGAGCCTGGAGGAGATCGCGTCACGGTTGGTCGGTGATCCGGCTATGATCGGCGTGCGGCTGCTGGTGCTGCACGGCTCCCGGGCACGGGGCGACCACCGCCCAGACTCGGACTGGGATTTCGCGGCCCTGTTCGATGAAGACGCCGACCCGGCGGCATTGGTCGTGGCCATCACCACAGTGGTCGGATCGGACGCGGTGGATCTTGTCGACCTGCGGCGGGCCAGCGCTCTGCTGCGTTATCGCGCGGCCAGGGATGGCGTCCTGCTGTGGGAACATCCAGCGGGTGAGTTTCTGGGCTTTCGGCTCGAGGCGGTCCAGTTCTGGTGTGACGCCGGGCCGGTCATCCGAGCGGCCCAACGCGACGTGTTAGCCACGCTCGGATGACCCGAAGGGTAGATCTGGAGCTACTCGCCGAGCGCGCGGCCACCGTCCGACGGCACCTGAACCGGGTCGCGCGGCATCTCTCCGCCGACCCCTCCGAGTTGCGACCGCTCAGCGCGGAGACCGACGCCATGGTGCTTCATTTGTGGCAGGCGGTCCAGGTGGTCATCGATTTGGCGGTGTCCAACTGCGTTCGCCTCGGCTTGGGTAGCCCACCGACCTACGCGGTGGCGTTCCGTTCCCTCGCCGATGGCGGTGTCATCGATCGTGACCTGGGTGAGCGGCTAGCCAGGGCGGCTGGGTTTCGCGATCTGATCGTGCACGCCTACGCTGAGCTCGATCTCCGTCAGGTACATGCGATCGCTCTCCGCGGACCGGCCGATCTGCGGGCATTCCTGGCCGCGCTGCGCGATTATCGCGGTTGATGATCTTTTCTCGCCGGTTCTCCCCCCAGCTTGGCCGTCGGGAGGAGGCGGCGTAGGCCACCGAAAGGTCGACGAGGTGCGAAAGATGAGCGTCTTGGTACAACCGCCAGGTCCGGGCAGTGATCAGCGCGGTTATGATCAACAGCACACCATGGTGGTTGAGGGCGGGGCGGCCGCGGGTAGTCGTGGCTGGCCAGCAACTGATGCTCTGGGTGGGACTCGAAACCGCGCTCCCGAAGGCCGAGATCGGCGAATGGAACCGCCGCGCCGAACCGTCGCCGCCCAGGCTGGGGCTGGCTCGGTCCGCTAGCTTAAGGTCACGAGGTGCCTGGAGATCTGATGACACTGCCTACCTGCCCGCCCGCTACCAGCGAGATCGAACGCCTGATCGCGGGCAACCACCATGACCCACACTCGGTGCTGGGTAGCCATCCGGCTGAGGGCGGCATGGTGGTACGAGTACTGCGCCCAGGGGCCGACGCGGTGTGGGTTCGCGTCGGCGATGACGAGTCCTATCCGCTATCCCCGGTGCATGACGCTGGGCTGTTCTCCGCGCTCATCCCGCATGAAGCCGTGGACTATCGGCTCATAGTGCAATACGACGATCAAATCGAGCACACCGACGACCCCTACCGCTGGCTGCCCACGCTGGGCGAGGTCGACCTGCACCTCATCGGCGAAGGCCGGCATGAACGGCTCTGGGACGTCCTGGGTGCGCATGTGCGCAGCTACGACACTCCGGGTGGCAAGGTCACCGGCACTTCGTTCGCGGTGTGGGCGCCCACTGCGCGCGGAGTCCGGGTATGCGGGGACTTCGACGGCTGGAGCGGGCTCGGCCAACCGATGCGCTCGCTGGGCGGCTCCGGAGTATGGGAGATCTTTTTGCCCGGCATCGGGGTCGGCGACCGCTACAAGTTCCGCATACTAGGCCAGGACGGCCAATGGCACGAGAAGGCCGATCCCCTGGCCCGCAGCGCGGAAGTGCCGCCGGCGACCGCGTCCATCGTCACCGCTTCCGAGCACGAATGGGGCGACGCTGAGTGGATGCGGCGGCAAGCGACCGCTCACCCGGTCGCGGAGCCGATGAGTATCTACGAAGTGCACCTCGGGTCGTGGCGCCAGGGGCTGGGTTACCGGGAACTGGCGCGGGAGCTGATCGAGTACCTGGACCGCACCGGCTTCACCCATGTCGAGCTGCTGCCAGTCGCCGAGCACCCGTTCGGCGGCTCATGGGGCTACCAAATCAGTTCGTACTACGCGCCGACCGCTCGATATGGCAGCCCCGACGACTTCCGGTACTTCATGGACGCCCTGCACCAAGCGGGATACGGCGTCATCGTCGACTGGGTGCCAGCGCACTTCCCCAAAGATCAGTGGGCATTGGCCCGCTTCGACGGAACACCGCTCTACGAGCACCCCGATCCACGCCGGGGCGAGCAGCGCGACTGGGGCACCTACGTGTTCGATTTCGGGCGCAAGGAAGTGCGGAACTTCCTGGTGGCCAACGCGCTCTACTGGCTGGAGGAGTTCCACATCGACGGGCTGCGGGTGGACGCGGTTGCCTCGATGCTCTACCTCGACTACTCCCGGTGTGAAGGCCAGTGGGAGCCGAACATTTATGGGGGGCGAGAGAATCTGGAGGCCGTCTCGTTCCTGCAGGAAATGAACGCGACCGTCTATCGGACACACCCGGGAGTGATCACGATTGCTGAAGAGTCCACCGCATGGCCCGGGGTGACCCGCCCGACGCACCTGGGCGGCCTCGGCTTCGGCTTCAAATGGAACATGGGCTGGATGCACGACACTCTGCACTACATGGCACGCTATCCGGTGCACCGCGGCTATCACCACAATGAGATGACCTTCTCGATGGCGTATGCCTACAGCGAGAACTACATTCTGCCGCTGTCGCATGACGAGGTGGTGCACGGCAAGGGGTCGTTGTGGACCCGAATGCCCGGCGACAAGTGGAACAAAGCCGCCAACCTGCGCGCCCTCTTGGCCTACATGTGGGCTCATCCCGGCAAGCAGCTGCTGTTCATGGGCGGTGAGTTCGGCCAGAGTCGGGAGTGGGCCGAGGCGCGGTCATTGGATTGGGACGAGCTCGCTGAACCGTTGCATGCCGGCATTCAGCATCTGGTCGGCGACCTCAACCGGGCCTACCGGGCCACCCCAGCGCTCTATAGCCTTGACAACTCACCTGACGGCTTCTCCTGGATCGACGCCAATGATGCCGACGGCAACGTGCTGTCTTTCCTGCGCTGGGGGGCGGACGGTTCGGTAGTCGCCTGCGTGGCCAACTTCGCCGGGAACCCGCATGAGGACTACCGACTTGGGCTGCCGTTCGCCGGCCGGTGGCGCGAGCTGCTCAACACCGATGCGGAGTACTACGGCGGCTCGGGAGTCGGCAACCTCGGCGCTGTGCTGGCCGTCGATGAGCCATCGCATGCCCGCCCCGCTTCGGCCGTCCTGCGGCTGCCGCCCAACGGGGTGCTCTGGCTGCTAGGCGAGCCGCTGGGCGAGCTACCAGAAGCGACAAACGCCGCCAGCGCCACCCAGTAACCCAGCAGCACCAGGCAATACAACGAACGGCCAAGCAGCGAGATGCCGGCGTGCGGGTCGGCCAGCCACAAATTGCCCCAGGCAACCGGAATCACCGGGAGCACAAGCAGCGGCACGCCGACCCGCCACCATCCGGCCCGCAGGAGCATCAGCGCCCCCGGCCAGAGCAGCACGGTGTAGTTCAGCCACGCGATCGGCGCGGCCAGCAAGCAGCCAACGGTGACCGCGAAAACCGCCGCATCGGCGGGCCGCACGGAACCGGTCACGACCGGGCGCGTGGTGCTTGCCGTGCCGTCCATGCTCACTGGGCCGATCGCGATCATCTCTTGGGACGTTGCCCGGCCGATCCACCAGAGGGTGCCGGCCACCATCAGCACGGTGAGCAACCAGCCGATCACGCCAGGACCGCCAAACCGGGCAACCAGGCCGGGCAGCGAGGCGTTGGCGTCCACTTCGGGGGCGGGTGTGCCAGACGCAAGCCAGACCCACTCCAGAGCGCTCGACGGGCCGGCCGCGACCACCCCGATGGTGGTGGCGACCGCGGCGCTCGCGATGCCTGCCCATAACGAAGCTGGCTGACGCTGTACCAACGCCACCAACAACAACGGGCCCAACGACGGCTTGAGCGCTACCACCACGCCAAGCACAACCGCGCCGAGCAACGGATGCCCCTTGCGTTCGGCCAACCACGCAAACGCTAGACCGAACAGCAACAACCCATAAATCTGACCGAGCACGAGCGTGCCGTGCAATGGCGAGCTGGCCCAGAGCGTGCCGACCCCCAACAGGATCCAGCCCGCGGCCAACCGCAGCTCGCGCGCCACGAGCACGACAGCCGCGGTCATCGCCAGCAGGCTAAGCACGGTGAATGCCCAGTAAGCCGACAGGGCCGGCAGCAACCCGAACGGGGCAAGCAAGAGGGCGAGCAACGGCGGATTCAAGTTCGGCAACAGCGCGCCGGTGCGGTAGGTGTCCGTGCCATGCAGTAAAGCCACCGAGGAGCGATAGAACGTCTCGAAGTCGACGTGTCCCTTGATGTCCGGGTTGAGCACGTTGCTGACCAGCACATCCGGGTAGCGGACGAAGATCCACACCGCCACCGCGCCAGCCAACACGGTAACTCCGATCGCGCACGCCGCAGTCAGCGTTGCGCCGCCAAACCGACCCGCCGCAACGGCTGTCTTCGTCCGCAATGATCGATTTTGTGACTGTGACTCGTCGGTGAATAGCACATCCACGACGTTAACCGGAACCCTCTCGACGGGTCAGGCCGACCCTCAATGAGCACATCACCGCCCTTACCCACTCCCAAAACGCGCCGGAGCGAACACGTTTTGACTAAGCCACCCCCTCATATGGGTGAAACTCTCTAGCGCCAACCAGATCATGATTCCGCACAATAGTGACCGTGCCCGCGACTGGGGGTCATCGAGGCAGCGCGACGGGGGTAACCGGCGCCGTCGCGCTGGTGCTGACGTTCATGCTCGCCGTGCTCAGCGGTTGCACCGGCGCGGCACCGGCCGACTCACCCCCCAGCGCAAGCGGCGAGCCGCCGCATCCGTCGTCACCACCCGCTACCGCGCCGGCACCCGCCTCCGCCGCGCCGGCACCGGCCGCGCCAGCACCGACGTCCCGAGTTATCGGCGGCGAGGGGTCAGCGGACGACCGGCTGGCCGCTGACGTTGTCACCGGGGTGGAGCAGTTCTGGCGTGAGGAGTTCCCCGCCCAGTTCGGCCGGCGCTGGGTTAGCATCGAACGCTTCGTGGCGTCTGACCCCCGGGACGCCGCTAATCCGCCACCATGCCTGCGTCGTTCGCTTGACCTGTTCAACCAGGCGTTGTACTGCCCGAGGCTGGACACCGTGGCCTGGGACCGTGTTGGTCTGATACCCAACCTGCGGGCCAACTACGGCGCCAGCGCGGTGATCGTCGCGCTGGCGCACGAGATCGGGCACGCCGTGCAGAGTCGGCTGGGCATCGACGCTTCCGCTACGCAGCGCGAGCCGGAGCGTTACCCGACCATCCTGCTGGAAGGCATGGCCGACTGCTACGCGGGCGTCGTGCTGCATGCGGTGTCCGATGGTCGTATCCCGACACTGCGCACGAGCCCACCAGACCTGGACCGAGCGTTACATGCCCTGATCAGCTTCCGGGATCCGGTCGGTGCCCCTGTCGGCTCGGGGGCACACGGCAATGCCTTCGACCGGGCTGTCGCCCTGATTGACGGCTACCAAGGGGGCGCGCGCGAATGCGCCAGCATGATGGCACGGCCGCCTCGGTTCACCGAACGCGGTTACAGATCGATGACCGACGCGGCCAGGGGTGGCAACCTGGGGCTGGGACCCCTCTTGGAGAGTGTGGGACCGGACGCGCGGAACTGGTTTGGTCAGTTAGCCGCCGGGCGAGGACACGCCTGGTCCGCGCCGGTGCTGTCGTTGGCGCGGGTTGAGCACCAATGCGGGCCGACCGAAGTGGCGGATCAGGGACCAGTGCGGTTTTGCCCAGCCACCTCCGCCGTAACCGTCTCCCGTGAGCAGCTCGCCTCGGTGCATAACCAGTTCGGCGACTACGCCAGTGCGATCCTGGTCGCCAGCAGGTACGCACTGGGAGCCCTAGCCACGCTCGGAAAACCAGTAATCGGCTCCGGGGCGGGCCGGACGGCTGTGTGTTTGACCGGCGCGTACACCGGCGCGTTGCTTGACCGGCGTGACCGGCTTAAGCGCGGCGGCGCCTTCGAGCTGTCACCCGGCGACCTGGACGAGGCGGTGGACGAGCTGCTCGCGCACAACTTCGCGGCCAGGGATGCCGCAGGCCGACCGCCGAGCGACGATCTCGGCTTCCAGCGCGTCCAGCAGTTCCAGGTGGGCGTATTCGGCGGACCCGGAGCATGCGGGGTCTAGCTCACGCCGAGCCGGCGTCCGCGCGCTGACCCGGCCAGCGTTTGCGTGCGAAAGTCCCGTTCGTCCCGTTCGTCCAAGCCCAAAGTCAGAGACCTCAGAACAGCACTCTCGCCAACGCTCGCCGAGCGACGATAACCCGCCGGTCATCAGCCGGGAACAGTTCGAACAGCTCTAACAGGTGCTCACGCACTCGTTCGCGGTCTTCGCCTGCCGTGCGGCCGACGGCCGCCACCAAACGTTGAAACGCATCGTCGACCCGATCACTCGCTAGTTCCACATCAGCCGCGGCAAGCTGCGCATCGACATTCGCCGGCTCGGCCTTAGCCCGGGCGATCGATGCCGGATCCGCCCGCTCAGCCCTCACCAAGAATCGAACCTGGGCGAGCGCCGCCCTTACCTGCTCGTTGGCCGGCTCAGCGTCCAAAATAGCCTGGTAAGCGGTTTCAGCAGCCGGATAGTCACCACGTTCGACGGCGTCCTCGGCCGCGGCGAACCGGGGGTCTTGCGGGGACTCCCCCACCGCATCAAACCGGGCGGCTGCCCGGTCAGCCGCTTTGATGCCGGGTAGGCGCTCGCGGAACTCCTCGACCAGCGCCTGGATCCATTTCCGGACCTGAGGTTCGGGCTGAGCCCCGCTGAACGCCTCTACCGGCTGGCCGCCGGCCAGCGCGATGACGGTCGGAATTGACTGCACACCGAATGCCTGGCTGATCCTAGGGTTAGCATCAACGTCGATCTTGGCTAAGACCCAAGTACCACGTCCCTGCTCGGCCAGCCGCTCCAAGACCGGAGAGAGCTGCTTGCAGGGCTGGCACCAGGTGGCCCACAAGTCGACGACGACCGGTACCTGCAGAGACCGTTCGAGCACCTCGGCCTGAAACGTCTGCTCGGTGACATCGATGACCCAGGAGCCACCAGCCTGCGGCCTATCCGCTCTGGTCGCGCCGGCCGCGGCTGGAGCTTTACGAGCAGCCTCGGCTCGAGCGCGGAGCGCGGAGAGGTCCACCGCGCCCGCCATCGCCGAGGTAAGGGCAGCCGCCTTTCGCGGATTGGGTCGAGACACGCTCTCTATCCTGGCACCTCGGCCACCTGGGTGCCGCACCCACCAGGGTCACGCCCTCCGGATCGGCCTAGCTGGTGCTCTGGCTGGCCGCCCCAATCATGAGGACCACCAAGACGATGATCGTTATTCCCACGCCGACCCACCCGAGCGCGATCCCGGCGATCGCCATGCCGTTACCCGACTCGCCTCGTTCCCTGATCTGCTTGCGTGCCACGTAGCCGAAGATCAAAGCTAAAATGCTGCCCAACCCATAGACCCAGAGGATCCCGAGAACCATCGACGCGACCGCCAGCCCGTTAGTTGGCCCACGCGGCCCCCAGCTTTGGCCAGGGTATCCGGCGGGATAGGAGCCCGGGTATCCGGGCCAGCCGTACCCGCTCGGCGGGTATCCCGGCGGGCCGTACCCGCCTGGCGGGTAACCCGGCTGGGTGTGCCCGCTTGGCGGATAACCGGGCTGGACAAACTCGGTGGGAGGAGGGCCAGGCTGCCCACCAACAGGCCGCCCGCCCTCCCCGAACGAAAAGCCACCCTGTAACGGTGTCGGCGGCGGCCGATAGTCTGGGGGCGGCGGTGCTTCGTAAGACGCTGTTGGCGGATAGGGCCGAAACGCCCCATCGCCCGTGTCCAGCCGATCGGCAGAGTCCCAATGGGGCTCGCGGGCGGGGTCCTGTTCGGTCATCACCGACTCCTGCTCGTTGTCGACGCCTCAGCTCATGTTCGTCGCCGACGCTCAGCCCCACCACTCGGCCAAACGGGTTCATCTCCACTGATACCTCTCTCAGTTGGGTGTCGTCTACCCACCGCACCCGTCTGCTCCAGGAGGGAAACTAGGCGTTTGCCTAGCGGGCCAAGCCAGAGCTCGGCTGCCCCAGCCAGCAGCCTCGGCTGAGCTACCCGGCCAGCGGCCTCAGCCCCATCGGGTTGTCCGCCATGAATCCGCCGCCGCGCACGATAGCCTCGACCAGCGGATTGACTAACTCAATGAGCCGCTCACAACGCTGATCCCCGAGCACCGTCCAGGATGGCGAGGCACCACGATCAGTTCGCCGCTCCACCCATGCCCGCAGCTCGGCTCCCTTCTCGGTAAGTCGATCACCCCTGTCTAGCAAACCACGCCGCGCAAGCCGCTCGGCCGCCGCTGACCACTCAGCGGGTGACCATCCTCGTCGTTCACGCAGCGACTCCGCCTCGACTCCGTTGTCCGCCGCGAAGGCAACCAGCGCCTCGCAAGGATCCAGCCCCGCGCTGACGAGAGCGGCCACATGGCCGTCACCTCTGGACTCGCGCAGCACTGTCTGTGCATGCCACAGCACGAGATGCGGTTCGGTGGGCCAGTCCAACGCGGCGTTCGCCGCGCCCAGCGGCCGCCCGGCGGTCGGCGCCGCCGCCGCGGCCTCCCTGGCAAGTTCGGCCGCCTCGGCAATGTCGCCCGAAGCGATCAAGTCGCCCAGTAAGCGTCGCAGCGCGATATCCACACTACGCATTCGGGCTGTCAGGAACGCACTCGGCGCGGCTGCTTGCCATGCCGCAGGCACGGCCCTGGCCACCCGCTTCGGGTGGAAGTTGTAGAACAACGCGGTGACTACCTCACCTGGCACTGCCCCCATCGGGGCCGCACGCAAGCCGAAGTAACTCATCCATCCGCCTTTACAGCCCAGCTCATCGGTAGCCACCCGAGACTCTGGCGCGAAGTAGGTAACCGCGTGGTACGGCTCGAGCGCTCGCCACATGCGGCGGGCGAGCGCCGAGTCAGAAGCGGGCAGGTTCACGGTATTCGCCCCATTCCTCCTTGAGCGCGCCACAGATCTCGCCCAGGGTCGCCTCAGCGCGGACGGCATGCAGCATCGGCTCCATCAGGTTTCCCTCACCTCTAGCGACCTCAACCATAGCCGCCAGCCGGCGTCTCACCTCGGCATCATCGCGGTTTGCGCGGCGCTTGGCCAGCGTTTCGTTCTGGTCCAGCTCCACCTGGTGGCTGATTCTCAGAATCTCCAGCTCCTCAGCGTCGGTCGCGGTGTGCACGTTGACCCCGACCTGTTTCTTGTCGCCCTTTTCCAATGTCCGCTGGTAAGCGAAAGCCGCGTCGGCGATCTCCCCGGTAAACCAGCCGTCCTGAATGCCGCGAAGAATGCCCGAAGTCATTTCCCCAATGGGATACTCACCGCTGGGCACCTCCAGCCGAGCCAGGTCCTTGATCCGGTCAAAGATCGCTTCAGCGTCCGCTTCGATCTTGTCGGTCAGTGCCTCGACGTACCAGGAACCGCCCAACGGGTCGACCACATTGGTCACGCCGGTCTCCTCCGCGATCACGTGCTGGGTACGCAGCGCGATCTGCGCGGCCCGGTCGGTCGGCAACCCCAATACCTCGTCCAGAGCATTGGTGTGCAACGACTGAGTGCCTCCCAGCACCGCCGAGAGTGCCTCTATCGCGGTACGAACGATGTTGTTGTCCGGCTGCTGCGCGGTCAGTGACACCCCAGCGGTTTGGGTGTGGAAGCGCAGCTGCTGCGCCTTGACCGATCTCGCGCCGTACACATCGCGCAGCCATCTCGCCCAGATGCGGCGGGCCGCACGGAACTTGGCGATCTCTTCGAAGAAGTCGATGTGCGCGTCGAAGAAGAAGCTCAGCCCCGGCGCGAACTGCTCGATGTCCAGCCCCCGGGACAACCCCAGCTCGACGTAGCCGAATCCGTCGGCGAGCGTGAACGCCAATTCCTGAGCGGCTGTCGAGCCAGCCTCACGGATGTGGTAACCCGACACCGAGAGCGGCTTGTATCGCGGGACCTCCGCGACGCAATACGACATCAGGTCGCCGATCAGGCGCAGGTGCGGTTCTGGAGCGAACAGCCACTCCTTCTGCGCGATGTACTCCTTGTATATGTCGGTCTGCAGGGTACCGTCCAACTTGGACAGCTGCGCGCCTTGCCGCTCGGCGGCCACCAAATACATGCAGAATACCGGAACAGCGGGACCCGAAATGGTCATAGACGTAGTGACCCGCTCCAGCGAGATGTCACGAAACAGCACGTCCATGTCCGCCGCGGAGTCGATTGCCACCCCGCAGTGTCCGACTTCGCCACGGCTGCGTGGGTCGTCGGAGTCGCGACCCATCAGGGTCGGCATATCGAAGGCTACCGAAAGCCCACCGCCGCCACCAGCAAGTATGTCGCGGAAGCGCTTGTTGGTCTGCGTGGCGTTGCCAAAGCCAGCGAACTGCCGGGCGGTCCAGACTCGACCTCGGTACCCCGAAGCATGCAAACCCCGCGTGAACGGGAACTCACCCGGCCAACCGATTCGGTCGAAGCCAGGCACGGTCTCACCCTCACGTGGGCCATATACCGGTTCGACCTCGACGCCGGATAGCGTCGTGAAGTCCGCATCACGGATCTTTCCGGCGCGCTCGGCCGCCTCGTAGCGCTCACGCCAGCGCTGCCGTCCGTCTTGCTGGCCGGTGTCGGTCATGTGCGGAACCTCCGATGCTACGGCTGCGGAGCAGTTACAGTACGAGGGGTCAAGATAGTTGGAAGCCCTAGCAAACGTCTCCTGATGGTGGCGTCAGTCACGTGTCCGCGCGCCGCAATATCACCTAGATGGCGGAATACCTACACGGAGGAGACCGTCGTTGAACACTCCGGGGCCGCTGTGGTGCCCGCTAGACCCATGTATTCGGCCGAAGCGTCGGCCGAGCCACTTCCGCCCATGGAGGGTATCCCGCATGAGCACAGACAACCCGGTCGCGGATCAGCTGCTGACCGATGCCCGCAAGAAGACCGCCAGGCTGGAGAGCCCTAAGCTGGCTCAAATTGCTCTGATCGCAGGCGCCGTCGGCTTGATCGGCGCGTGGCTGATTCCGCTGATCGGCTGGGTTCTCGGCGTGTTTGGGGTAGGCATGGCATCGGTGAGCATTCAACGCAAGACGGGCGCCAACCTCGCCAAGATCGCCCTCGTAGTGGGCGGTTTGTCGATTCTGCTTGGTACTTTCCGCTTCACGCTACTTATCTCTTGAGCGAGGGCTCTGAGAAGAGACCTGGGGCGGCTGATCCCTCCGCCCTGGGTCTCTTCTCAGGTCTTTGAGTCGTTCACAAGAACCGGCATTAATCCGGATTCGATATCAAGCAGACAGTTCACTCGCTCGGTTTTTGCCGAAAGTTGGCCAGTATGTCTTGGCCTGATGTCAGCCTTCAACACGAGACTCACCCGTGGACCGTACGCCTGTACGACCTTCACCGCCCTCGTGACAACATCCATCCCTCGGTCCCAATCATCTGTCTCGATAGTCGTGAACATCGCGGTTGTTTCATTTGGTTTGGCAACCCCGACTCACGTACTACCCGGGCCGCTTCGGCCACCGCATCGCCGACGCTGTCCGATCCACCGCCTGATGGCGCCACGCTGAAAGCAATGAGCATGCGCCCAACTATGCCCCAGTCGGAGCTCGAGCGTCAGCCGAGCAACCCGTCCATACGGCCACCGCTCCTGGCTGGCATTGAGTGAACTTACGGCCGCACGGCTGACGCCTGGGCGCTCGCATCACTGCTAGCGTCGCTAGTTATGGCGCCAAGCCCGCTACCTTTCGACCCGATCGCCCGGGCCGCTTCCCTATGGGAGGCCCGGATTGGCCCTTCGAGCACGATGGCTGCGGTAACCAGCGTGATGCGGGTACAGCAGATCCTGCTTTCGGCGGCCGATGGCGCCCTGCGCCCGCACGGCCTAACCTTCGCCCGCTACGAAGCTCTCGTACTACTCACCTTCTCGCGCCACGGCAGCCTTCCTATGCGAGTCATGGGTGAACGCCTTCAATTACACCCGACCAGTGTCACCAATATCGTCGACCGCCTAGAGACGGATGCTCTCGCCGTGCGATCACCGCATCCAACCGACCGGCGTACTACCTTAGTGAGCATCACTGAGGCCGGCCGGTCGCGGATGACCGACGCGACGAAGGCGCTGACCGAAATCGACTTCGGACTAGTTGGCCTCACCAACCGCCAGGCCGAGCAGCTTACCGAGCTGCTGGAACGAGTTCGTCGGGCCGCCGGCGACTTTGTCTGACCGACACTAGCGCCCTCGGGCGCTAGCTGACCTCGAGCTGAGCTAGCTGAATACTGCGCGACTCCAACTCAACTTCGAACACCCCAGAACGGTCCGCCACGAACTCGATCGTCGCTGAGCCGCCAGCTGGCACGTCCACTTTGCGATCGTAACCGTGCACATGCACCTGGTCAGCTACGTCGCTCCGGACCATTAGCTGCACCCGGCGGCCTTGCGCAACCGGGATACGACTTACCCCGCCCTGAACAATCCCGGCCGAGTAATCCACTTCAATCCGCTGCGGAGGACCAGCCGCCGCAACCGCATCGCCACTTCCCGCGCAACTGGACAGCAAGACCACCGCCGGAACAACGAGCGCCGAGAACCACCACAGCAACCAGCGAGACCAAGCACTCGTCACCATCAATCCACCTCCCGCAGTCGATATTCCAACGCCAGCCCATCCGGGTCAGTGCGCAAACACCCTACTTATCCGGCGGATTATCCGGCGGACCGCTGCCGCGTCGACGACGCGCCAGGCGCCACCCCGGCCATGACCGCATGGTAGGACCACCGCGTCGACCGGCTCGGCCATGTTGGCTGGGTCTGGGCGGCGTCCCGCGTGGAATGTCGGTTGGTTCGCGCACCGACTGTCGCTTGCGACGGCCAGCGCGGTAGCCCGCCGCGGCGCCCAAAGCGCCCGCAGAGCCGATCCCAGCCACACACCAGGGATGATCCGGCACGCTTGTCACGGCAACCCCTCCAACTCGTGCCTTTGACCCCAAAGGTCTCAAGTTCCGGCGGCCCTCAGCACCGCACTTCGATCAGTATGTTGCTAACAGGTGATTGAGTCAACCGTGTTGACAATCTTCGTAGGGTCTATCACGATGGTCTGCGTGACGACTGGAAGTGGAGCTCTTCGGGCGGCGCGCCTGAATCTTGGCTGGTCTCAAGCGCGGGTAGCGGAAGCTCTCGCCGCGTTGGCCGCCGAGCGCGGAATCTCGGTGGCGGCCCCCGCAAGCCTCAAGACTCAGCTTTCCAGATGGGAGAATCACCACGTCGCTCCCGAGGATCACTACCGCGTCCTGCTCTGCGAGCTGTACGGGAGCTCCAGTGAGGAGCTGGGCCTGCTTACGGCGTCGGCGACAGCGGAGAACGACCTTGATGAGGCCGGTGCCTTACGCGCGGAGCTCGCGGCAGCCGCCGCGGTTGACGAGCCCGCCCTCGAGCTGCTGCGAGCACAGCTCTCCGCTACCGCTGCTCTGGACCACCGACTGGGCACGGTGGCTGTAGCAGACTCCGTGGGAGCTCAGCTGTCTCAGCTCGAGCGCGCCTTGGCACACGCGGTTGCCGATCATGCTCGGGGAGCGTTGGCTCGCCTCGTCGCAGCGGCCGCCACGCTAGCTGGCCGGATCGCGGTGGACACATGCCGGCCAGCGACGGCCTGGCGGCACTATGAGACCGCCAAACGAGCCGGTCATGTCGCAGAGTCAGCGGTGATGGTCGGTTGCGCAACGATCGAGCAGGCAGAGGTTCTCCTTGAAATCGGCGAGGACAAGCTCGCGCTCGAACTCGTCGAAAAGGCCATGAAACTGGCCACTCCAAAGTCACCGCCGGCATTTCGGGCGTGGCTGGCCGCGAGTGAGGGCACGGCGCTGGCCGCTTCTGGCGCGGGGAGAAGGGCTCGATCGGCATTCAACGTCGCTGAAGATCAGCTCACTGCTCATCCGCCTCGCGTGGACACCCAGTTCTTCGAGCCTTCCGTCACGCGGTTTGACCGTGCAGCGCTACACCAGCAACGTGGCCATGCTTTGCATGTTCTGCACGACGACGAGGAAGCTATAGTCGAGCTCACGCTCGCGTTGCGAGTAGGCGGCGGCTCGGCCCGAGAGATCGCAAGCCTGCATGTCGACCTTGCCCACGCTTACACCTCGACTGGCCAGACATTAGCGGCGCGGGAACACGCCCAGTCGGCCCGCGAACTGGCCGTCCGAATCGGTTCGACCCGTCTGGCCGCCCGGCTCGACGCAGGACCGAGCGAGTCTCGGACGCCATCGGCTACCGGGAGCTGACGGTGTTTATCAGCTCCGCCGCGGCCGTGAACGGGTCGATCTCGCCGGCAACTACCCGCTTGGCCAGCTCTGGCAGTGCGTCTTCGCCACGTACATCACCGATACGCGCCCGAACCTGTTCGAGCGTGATTGCCTCGATCTCCGACTCCGCGCGCCGTTGGCGACGGCGCTCACGCTCGCCACTGCGATTCATCCAGTCACGGTGTTCCTCGATCTTAGCAACGACATCATCGATACCGCTGGCCTTCGACGCTATCGTCTTGACGATCGGCGCCCTCCAGACGGAACCATCACGCTTGTGGTGCTCACCCAACGACAGCATGTACCGCAGATCGCGTACAGTCTGGTCGGCACCCTCACGGTCTGACTTATTCACCACGAACAAGTCCGCGACCTCCAAAATACCGGCCTTGGCCGCTTGTATTCCGTCGCCCATGCCTGGCGCCAGCAAGACGATCGTGGTGTCCGCTAATGCGACTACTTCGATCTCGGATTGCCCGACACCTACCGTCTCGAGCAGCACGACGTCACAACCCGCCGCATCGAGCACCCGAAGCGCCTGGGGGGTAGCCGACGCAAGACCACCAAGATGGCCTCGGGTGGCCATTGAGCGAATGAAAACTCCGCTGTCGGTGGCATGGTCCTGCATCCGCACCCGGTCACCAAGCAAGGCGCCGCCAGAGAACGGCGACGACGGATCGACGGCAAGCACTCCCACCCGGCTGCCCCGCTCACGAAAGACCTTGACCAAGACCGACGTTGTGGTGGACTTCCCCACGCCGGGCGGCCCGGTCAGCCCGACGACCTGGGCTCGGCCAGTATGCGGGGCCAGCGCGGCGGCGACCTCTCGAAGCTGCGCGCTGCCATCCTCCACCATCGAGATCAGCCGGGCGACCGAACGAGGTTCGCCGTTCTGGGCCCTGCTCACAAGGTCCGAGACGCTTTGTTGGCGAGGCATTAGGCGGGTGATCCGAGCCAGACGATCAGACCGAAGAGGGAACCCGGAGCAGCAGTCCATCACCCTGGCCGCCGCCACCGCACAACGCGGCCACGCCGACTCCCCCACCGCGTCGACGCAGCTCCAACCCCAGGTGGAGCACGATCCGCGCTCCCGACATCCCGATGGGGTGGCCAAGCGCGATGGCACCGCCGTTGACGTTGACCTTCTCTTGGTCCAGACCAAGCTTGCGGGTCGACACGACACCGACGGCCGCGAATGCTTCATTGATCTCGACCAGATCCAGCTCGGTAGGCCGCATGCCCTCCCTGCGGCAGACGGCCGTAATAGCGTTCGCGGGCTGTTCGTGGAGGCTGGCGTCAGGTCCAGCCACAGCGGCGTGGGCCCCGATCTCAGCCAACCACCGAAGCCCGAGCCGCTCGGCCTTCGCCTTGTTCATCACCACGACGGCCGCCGCGCCGTCCGAAATCTGCGATGCCGAACCGGCCGTAATGGTTCCATCCGAGGAGAACGCCGGCTTGAGCTTGCTCAGGCTCTCAACTGTGGTGTCTCCTCGGATGCCCTCATCAGCGTCGACGACTTTAGGGTCACCCCTGCGCTGCGGCACAGTCACCGGCGCGATCTCTTCAGCGAAGACTCCCGCGGCGACCGCTCTGGTCGCCAGCTGATGCGAACGCGCCGCGAATTCGTCCTGGTCTCGCCGGCTGATCTCGTAACGGGAGTTGAACTTCTCCGTCGAGGCCCCCATGGCGCACTGGTCAAACGCGCAGAACAGGCCGTCGTGCGACATGTGGTCCAACATGGTGATCTCGCCGAACTTGTGGCCATCCCGAGATTTCATCAGCAGGTGCGGAGCCTGCGTCATCGATTCCTGGCCACCAGCCACGACAACGTCGAACTCCCCAGCCCGGATGAGCTGATCAGCAAGAGCAATGGCGTTCATACCAGACAGGCAGACCTTATTGATCGACAACGCGGGTACTTCCATCGGGATGCCTCCCGCGACGGCCGCTTGCCGAGCTGGTATCTGACCAGCTCCCGCCGTGAGTACCTGGCCCATGATCACATACTGAACCTGCTCGGGGGCGAGACCCGCGCGTTCCAACGACGCCTTGATTGCTACGCCACCGAGTTGAGCCGCAGAGAAATCCTTCAACGATCCCAGAAGGCGACACATGGGCGTCCGGGCTCCGGCTACGATCACGGATTGGGTCACGGCGACCTCCAGCGGCTGCGACGGCGGTGGGTTGAGCTGACGATACCCGCGCCGCGGCGGGCGGCCGAAGTGAAGACGGGCACAGCAGTGAAGAACGGCACAGTCGTCGGTAACGATCAGGCAATCGGCCACTATCAGTTACATTGCAGATATGGGCGACTACATTGCCGATATGGGCGACGCCGACATGGACGACCTGGTAGGTGCGGTCACGACGATCGATCATGTGGGTATAGCGGTTCCGGATCTCGAGGCAGCCATTCGGTGGTATGCCGACACGCTGGGCATGGTGGCAACCCACATCGAGGTAAACGAAGAGCAGGGAGTCAAAGAAGCGATGCTGAGCGCGCCCGGCGACGCGTGCGGCCCGCTTGTGCAACTGCTCGCCCCGCTCGACGAGAACTCCACGATCGCAAAGTTCATCGGGCGCAAAGGGCCCGGCATCCAGCAGATGGCCTACCAGGTGAAGGACGTCGAGGCTACCTGCGCGCGCCTGCGCGCCCGGGGCGTGCGATTGCTGTACGACACGCCTCGCCGGGGTACAGCAGGTTCCCGAGTCAACTTCGCCCACCCGAAGAGCTGCGGCGGTGTGCTCATCGAGCTGGTGGAGCACACGGCGTCGCCGGACGGCTGAACGCACTAAGCGAGGGATGGCGGCCCCTAGCCCTAGCTAACTACTCGCCAGAAATGCTAGGCGATTGCGGCACCGCGACCTCAGTCGATCCCGACAGATCCTGGAGGCAAACCGTGCAGGAGATCCTCGACGCGATCCTTGCTGACGAGCTGGACGCCGTCGGCGGCCTCGCTATCCCAGACCACTACCGGGGCGTGACCGTCCGGGAAGAGGAATCTGAGATGTTCGCGGGTCTGCCGACGCACGAGAAGGATACCCGCAAGAGCCTGCATCTCGACGACGTTGCCACACCTGAGCTGGGACCAGGCGAGGCAATGGTTGCCGTCATGGCTAGCGCGATCAACTACAACACGGTCTGGACCGCGATCTTTGAGCCGCTACCGACGTTTGGCTTCCTCAAGCGGTACGGGCGACTCTCGCCACTGGCCAAGCGCCATGATCTGCCTTACCACGTGGTCGGCTCCGACCTCGCTGGCGTGGTAGTCCGTACCGGTCCGGGAGTGCACGCGTGGAAACCCGGTGACGAAGTTGTGGCCCACTGTCTTTCAGTTGAGCTGGAAAGTCCCGACGGTCACAACGACACAATGATGGATCCGGAACAACGCATCTGGGGATTCGAGACGAACTTCGGCGGTCTAGCCGAATTGGCGCTGGTCAAATCGAACCAACTGATGCCCAAGCCAGCGCACCTGGCTTGGGAGGAAGCGGCCAGCCCCGGCTTGGTGAACTCAACCGCGTATCGGCAGCTGGTCTCCCGCAACGGCGCGGGAATGAAACAAGGCGACACGGTTCTGATCTGGGGAGCTTCGGGAGGATTGGGATCATACGCGACTCAATTCGCGCTCAACGGCGGCGCCATCCCGGTCTGCGTGGTTTCGTCCCCAGAGAAAGCCGAGATCTGCCGGCGCATGGGTGCCGAATTGATCATCGACCGGGCCGCCGAAGGTTACCGCTTCTGGCGGGATGACTACCAGCAGAATCCGAAGGAGTGGAAACGCTTCGGTGCCAGGATCCGCGAGCTGACCGGAGGCGATGACCCGGACATCGTTTTCGAGCACCCCGGCCGAGAGACTTTCGGTGCAAGCGTCTACGTCACCCGTAAGGGCGGCACGATCGTCACTTGTGCCTCGACGAGCGGCTACGAGCACACCTTTGACAACCGATACCTGTGGATGAGCCTGAAGCGCATCATCGGCTCGCACTTCGCCAACTACCGGGAAGCCTGGGAAGCCAACCGGCTGGTCGCCAAGGGGAAGATTCACCCGACAGTCTCGCGCGTGTACTCGCTGGCCGAGACCGGGCAGGCTGCCTACGACGTCCATTCGAATGCTCATCAGGGCAAGATCGGCGTGTTGTGTCTAGCCCCAAAGGAAGGCATGGGGGTTCGCGATCCGCAGATGCGGGAGCTGCACTTCAGCGCGATCAACCGATTTCGCGGAGTATAGACAAGTCGCACAAGTATGATCGCGACCAGTAGCGAAGCACTCCGTCGAGCGGATGACTGCCCACGTCGGTGTGACACCGGCCGAGTACGGTGTGCAGCATGCTCGCTGGAGACGATCACCTGCCGGCGCCCGGATCTGCATTCGCAATTGTCCGTCGCGGCTACGATCCGGAACAGGTCGATGAATATCTATGTCACCTAGACGCACAGTTGCGAATGCTCGCGGCCGACCGAGACTCGGCCGTCGAGCAGAACGGTGAACTCACCCGACAAGTGAACGTGGGCTGGGCCGAGAACGACCGGCTCAAGAGCAGGCTACGGAGGTTGTCGGCTCCACCGGAAAGCGTGGAAGGCATGAGCGAGCGGTTGCAGTCCATGCTGCGGCTCGCCCAGGACGAAGTGGTCGAGCGCCGTAAACAGGCAGAAGCCGAAGCGGCCGAGATCATCGCCAAAGCTCGGGCAGAGATCGACAAGAATACCCGGCGTAACGAGGCGGAACGGATGCGGCTCGAGCAGCAGCGCAAGGCCCTCTCGGTGGAACGTGATCTAGTGCTCACCGAGGCGCGCGACGAAGCGGAGCGGATCCGCGCCCAGGCACGCACCGAGGATGCCCGGCTACGGACCGAGACAGCCAAGGAGCTCGAACGCTCCCGTCAGGCCGCCGAAGCCGAGCGCCGGGACCTGGACGCCAAGAGCGCCGCCAAACGCGCTCAGATTGAGGAAGACTTCAATATCGCCATGACCGATCGCCGGGCCGGGGCGATGGCCGCCATCGAGCAGAGCCAAGCCAGCAGCCGAGCCGAGGCGAGGAAGCGGCTTGACGACGCGGCTGCGCAGGCGCAACAGCAGATCGATGACGCTGAGCAGACCGCGCAAGCGGTCATCGCCGCAGCTGCACAGCGTGTCAACGAACTGGACGCGATTCGGGAGCGGTTGCGCAGCCAGCTCGCTGAACTGCGTGACGTTCTTCATCAGGTGGTCCCGAAACTGTCTGATCCAAGCCCCGAGCGGGCGTCCGCTGTCCAGCGGAACGGCGTTCAACCAGATTTCGGCGTCGACGGTTCCCATGCGGACAGCACCAGCGCCGATGGATCAAGTATCGGTCAGGCGGAAGAGGCAACGATTTCCTCCGCCGCGCAGCGGCCACCACCTACCGCCGCCGGACACTCCGACGACAGCGACGAACCGCACGACAGATCAGGCTCAGCTCAGGAAGACATGTCCTCGACTACCAAGACCGGGACAATCACCGAAGCCACGCCAATGCCTCGTCCGAGTCCCGAACAACACCCGACTCCCCGCCCACGGCGTTGGCCGCCCGTCCCGACCGCGCGTCGCCGCTAGGACACCAGCTACGCCGCTACTTTGCGTAGTCCCGGAAGCCCTGGCCTGTCTTACGACCCAACCGGCCGGCCGTGACCAAGTGCTCCAACAGCGGCGCGGGCGCGAAACTGGGCTCGCGGAACTCCTCGAATAACGTCTGCTCGATCGCCAGTGACACGTCAAGCCCCACCACATCGAGCAACTCAAACGGGCCCATGGGCAACGCGCACCCGGTCTTCATGGCGGTGTCGATGTCGTCGGCGCTGGCGTAGTGGGCCTCGAGCATCTTGACCGCATCGTTCAGATAGGGGAACAACAAAGCGTTGACGATGAACCCGGCGCGATCCCGGCAGGACACCGGCTCCTTACCCAGCGTGACACACAACGCACGCCCGGTGGCAGCCACATCGGCCGCGGTGGAGATGGTGCTTACCACCTCGACCAGCTTCATTACCGGCACCGGGTTGAAAAAGTGCAAGCCGAGCACGTCCGCTGGACGCGAAGTCGCCATCGCACACTCGATCACGGGCAGCGAGGATGTCGTGGTAGACAAGATCGCTCCTGGCTTGCATACCTCGTCGAGCGTCTCGAACACCGCGCGCTTGACGTCCAGTTCCTCGGCTACCGCCTCGATCACCAGGTCGCACCTGGCAAGGCCGTCGAAGTCGGTGGTGGCGCGCACCCGGGCGATCGCGGCATCGCGGTCGGGTTCGGACATCTTCCCGCGCGCGACAGCCTTGTCCATCGAACGTTTGAGCTTGCTCAGGGCCGCATTGGTCTTGCCGTCCGAACGTCCCCGGAGCACCACGTCCAGGCCGGCTTTAGCCAACACCTCGGCAATGCCGGTAGCCATGACACCAGTGCCGACAACACCGACCGTCCCGATCTCGCGGGTGGGCTCGGCGCTGATCACCACTGGAGACGGGGACAAGGCGTCGCCGACCACCTTGGAAGAGTCCGGACCGTCGTAAGTGTAAAAGCCTCGCCCGCTCTTCCGGCCGAGCAGGCCAGCGGTCATCATCTGTTTGAAGATCGGCGTCGGCGCGTGCATCTGGCTGCGGGACTGGTTGTACATCGTGGTGAGGATTTCATAGGCGGTGTCGAGGCCGATCAAGTCGAGCAGCGCCAGCGGCCCCATTGGGTAGCCGCAGCCAAACCGCATCGCCGCATCGATGTCTTCGCGGGACGCGTAGCGACTTTCGTACATCCGCGCCGCGTGGTTGAGGTAGCCGAACAGCAGCGTGTTCGCGATGAAGCCGGCCCGGTCGCCGATCACCACCGGGACCTTGCCAAGTTGGCCAGCGAACGCGCTAACGTCCTCAACCACGTCCTGTTCGGTGACCACCGTCCGGACCAGCTCAACCAATTTCAGCACCGGTGCTGGGTTGAAGAAGTGCATCCCAACGACCTTACCGGGCCGACTCGTGCGCACGGCTAGCTTGGTGATTGACAGTGAAGAGGTGTTGGAAGCTAGCACGACGTCAGGGCGACAGATCTTGTCCAGCTCGGCGAAGATCTGAGCCTTCAATTCAAGCCGCTCAGGCACGGCCTCCACAACCAAGTCGACGTCCGCGAGGTCGGACAGCTCAGCGCTGATCGCGATCCGACCCAACAGCGCGGCAGCGGCCTCGGCGCTGAGTTTTCCACCTGCCTGAGCCCTCGCCGTCGAATGCTCCAAGTGGGCCCGACCCCGAGCGACCCCGTCGGCGTCCCGCTCGATCCCGACCACCCGCAAGCCATTGCGCGCGAAGACCTCCGCGATCCCGGCGCCCATAGTGCCCAGACCTACTACGCCGACCGTTTTGAACCCTCGACCCACGCGCCCGTACCTCCTCAACGAGCCTTGACGACTCTGCCATCCTCCCCCATCCAGCGCGGGAAAGTCGTCACGCAAGGACAGCAGATTCCAGCCGCAAACTCAGAACAGTCGCAGGTCGTCCCGATCCATGCCGCGCAACTCGTCGTAGTCGACCACGACACACCGGATGCCCCGGTCGTGCGCGAGCGTGCGGGCCTGCGGCTTGATCTGTTGCGCCGCGAATACCCCGACGACCGGCGACAACAACGAGTCACGCCCGAGCAGATCCACGTACCGGGTGAGCTGTTCCACGCCGTCGATCTCGCCCCGCCGCTTCACCTCAACCGCCACCGTGCCGCCGGTCGCGGCACGGCAGAGCAAATCGACCGGCCCGATCGCGGTCGGATACTCCCGGCGAATCAGGGTCAGCCCTTCGCCGAGGACGCCGGTGTGCTCGGCTAACAGCTCCTGCAGGTGCGCCTCGACGCCGTCCTTGACCAGGCCGGGGTCGATGCCAAGCTCGTGGGATGAGTCGTGCATCACCTCATCAATAGTGATCACGAGCGACTCGTCCGCCTTGTTCCGCACCGTCCATACCCCCGGCCGTTCTTCGAGCCAGCAGGGCGGACTCATCCAGTTCAGCGGCTTGTAAGCTCGGTCGTCGGCATGCACGCTCACCGAGCCGTCCGCTTTGATCAGCAGCAGGCGGGGCGCCATCGGTAGGTGCGCGGTGAGCCGCCCCACGTAATCCACCTGGCAGCGGGCAATGACAAGGCGCACGAAGTCACGTTATACCTTGACCCGACATGGAACAGCTGAGCACTCGACAGGTGTACGCCAACCCGTGAATGGTGGTCCGGGAGGACCGCATCCGTCGCGCCGACGGTTCCGCCGGCATCTTCGGCGTGATCGACAAGCCGGACTACGCGCTGATAGTGCCGGTCGACGGAGACCGGCTGCACCTGGTCGAGCAGTTCCGTTACACGCTGGGGCTGCGCCGCTGGGAGTTCCCCCAAGGCACCGCCCCCAACCGAGTCGACACCGACCCCCTGGAGCTGGCCCGCCGTGAGCTGCGCGAGGAGACCAGGTTACGAGCCGCCGCGCTGATCCCGCTCGGGATGCTGGACACCGCACCGGGATGTCATCGCAACGTGGTCATGTATACCTGGCCACCGGGTTAAGCGCTGGCGCTCCGGAACGGGAACACACCGAGCAGGACATGCGCACCGCCTGGTTCAGCCGCGAGCAGGTCACCGCCATGATGCGTACCGGCGAGATCACCGACGCCCAGAGCATCGCGGCCTATGGCCTGCTGATGCTCTACGAGCTCGTGAGCGCCTAGCATCGCTTAACCATACTTCTCGCTCACGGCTGCCGTAACTTCGCCGTAACGTGGATGGCTGAGGCGCTTCGCCGATCCCCGCTCGGCCAACTTTGCACGCCGCGTGGCGGAGGTTACCGTCGTAGACATGTCGGAGTACCAGCACCTGCTCGTCAAGCAGGACGGGGACACCATCCGCATCACGATGAACCGGCCGCAGCGACGCAACTCGCTGTCCGCCGACCATCTCGGCGAGCTGCACGAGGCGTTCAGTGCCGCCGGGCGCACCGATGCCACCGGAATCGTGCTGGGTGCTGAGGGCCCGGTGTTCTGCTCCGGGCATGACTTTGCCGACGTCGCCGCCCGCGACCTCGCCGGGGTGCGTGAGCTGCTCCAACAGTGCACCGCGCTGATGCGGCTGATCCAGACCTTGCCGCAGGTGGTGATCGCCCGGGTGCATGCGCTGGCCACGGCGGCCGGGTGCCAGCTGGTGGCGTCGTGTGACCTCGCGGTGGTCGCCGAATCGGCCGGCTTCGCGCTGCCCGGCGGCAAAGGCGGTTGGTTCTGCCACACCCCGGCCGTGCCGGTGGCCCGCAGCGTCGGGCGCAAACGGCTGATGGAGCTGGCGCTGACCGGCGACGTCATTGACGCCCGAACCGCCGCCGACTGGGGCTTGGTCAACTACGCGGTGCCCGACGCCGAGCTGGACAAGCACGTCGACGACCTGCTGACCAGGGCCACTCGAGGTAGCAAGCTGGGCAAGGCGATCGGCAAGCAGACTCTGTATGCCCAGCTTGACCGGCCGGAGGCCGACGGTTACGCAATCGCACTGGAGGTCATGGCCTCGGCGTCCCAGACCGCTGGCGCGCGCGAGGGGATGACCGCGTTCTTGGAGAAACGCCGCCCGGTCTGGCCGGATTAAGCCCGTGCCGGCGCAGCCGCACGAAATCGGGCCGCGATTGCCCGCAGACGTTGTCAAACCCGTCCCGATTCGGTCAAGAACCCGCCGGACTGGTGCGCCCAGAAGGACGCGTAGATCCCGTTCGGATCCGCCAGCAGCTCGCGGTGCGAGCCCATCTCCGCGATCCGGCCTTCCTCAAGCACGATGATCCGGTCCATCCGCTGGATGGTGGACAGTCGGTGCGCGATCACGATCGCGGTACGGCCTTGCATCAACGTCCATAGCGCGTCCTGAACCAGCACCTCGCTCTCGCTGTCCAGCGCCGAGGTCGCCTCGTCCAGCAGCAGGATCGGCGCATCTTTGAGCATCGCCCGAGCGATCGCAAGGCGCTGGCGTTGACCACCAGACAATTTCACCCCGCGCTCGCCGACCAGGGTGTCGAAGCCGTCGCGCAACATACGCACGAACTCCGTGACATTGGCGCGCTCCGCCGCGAGCTCAACCTCCGCCGCCTCGGCGTCGAGCCGACCGTAGGCGATGTTTTCTCTGATCGAGCGGTGGAACAGCAACGGCTCCTGTGGGACGTACGCGATATTCGCACGCAGATCAGCCTGGGTGATCCGGGTGATATCCTGCCCATCGATTAGGATGCGTCCACCGCCAACGTCGGAGAACCGCAACAGCAGCTGAGTGAAGGTCGTCTTCCCAGCGCCGGAGTGTCCCACCAAACCCACCCGCTCGCCTGGCTCGATATGCAGGTTCAGCCCGTCGAATAGGTTGTCCGGCGACCCGGTATGTCGGAAGGTGACCTCGTCGAACGTGATCGCGCCGGCACCAATTCGCGCCCGCTCGGGCTCCACCGAATCCGCTATGGCCGACTCCAGCGCCAAAATTTCAATTATCTCTCCGGCCTCGCCGAATGCCCAGTTGTAGGTGCGGAGACCCCTGTTATTGAACTCGAACAGCTGGTGAGCGGCCGAGATCGTATAGATCACGATCAGGAACATTGTGCCAACCTCGGCGCTATCCGACACCACGCCATAGATCGCGACCACGAGTGCCGTCACGGAAATGACGGCGGTCATCCCGCCGAAGGAGGCCATCAGTCGCATATACGCAAAGGAGAGCCGCAGCAGCAAATGACGCGCCTGCTCGGTCCGCTCGGCGAAGCGCTGACGCTCATACCGCTCGTGCGCGAAACTCTTGACCGCCATCACATTGGTGATGGCGTCCGCCAAACTACCGGTTTGGGCGCTCTCGGCGGTCGCGTATTGACCGAACGCACGCCGGACTGGCCGAGTGATGAAGACAGCCGTCACCATATAGGCGAGCGAGAATACAGCCAAGATGATCGCGAACAATGCGGCCTTGGTCGCTATAATCACCATTATCCCGCCGAGCACGCCGACCATCGGCAAGAGTTGAAAAAACGTAGTTTCCGCGATGCGCGTATAACTGCTCAGTAGTTTTCCGGATTGCGAGACCAGCGAGCCGCCGAACCTGTTCGCGTGGAAATCGGCGGACTGCCCAATGAGCGGTGGCAGCACCTCCTGGACGACGACGGTCACGGGCAGAGAAAGTAAACAACCGACGACTAGCCCGGGGTAGCGCCACGCTGCCCGCCAATAAAAGCTCAGGATCTGACCTACCGGAACTGTCCGGTGCATAGGTGATCGCCCTTCGTGAGGGATGCTGTCGTGCCGGGAGCGCCTGCCAGGCTAGGTGGACGGCGGGTGATCTTCTACCGAGTTTCCGACGGCGCGGGCGAACCGCTGGCTCCACTCCGAGAGGTACGCGCGCAGCTCCGCCGGGGCGAGCACGCTGAACTCCGCGCCGAGCGAACCCAACGCCATAGCCGGCCAGTCCAGCGTGTCGGTGCGCATTCGCACCAGGCAGCGCCGCTCGTCGGCGGCCTCGACGTCGGCGTGGCGCCCGATCGCCTGGCGAACCCGCTCCAGCGGCGCGGCCACCAGCGCCTCAACGGTGTACGTCCTTGGCAGGGCGCTAATACCGGCGCGCACAAAAGCCGCGGCATCCGGTGCCGGCAGCTGTCTTGGTCGAAACCGCGCGCCGGTGGTGGCGGGCTGGCTCAGCCGGTCGAGCCGGAAGCTGCGCCAATCGTGCCGGCTGAGGTCGTAGGCGACCAAATACCATCGCCGCCCAAGGCTGACCAGTTTGAGCGGCTCGACCTCACGCTTGGTGTGGGTACCGTCAGCGGCGGTGTAGCCAAACGTCAGACGTTCGGTGTCCCGGCACGCCTGCGCCAGGATAATCAAGGAAGCCGGGTCGATGGCCGAGCCAGAGTCCCAGCTCGAGGCCTCGGTCATGGTGCGTACCGCGTCGACCTGTCGACGCAGCCTCGCCGGCATCACCCCGGCGAGCTTGGTCAACGCCCGCACTGACGACTCGGCGATGCCCGCCACCGCGCTCTGCGCGGCCGTCTGCAGCCCGACGGCGAGCGCGACCGCTTCCTCGTCGTCGAGTACCAGCGGTGGCAAGGCGGCACCGGGCGCGAGCTGGTAGCCACCATCCATACCTCGAGTGGCTTGCACGGGGTAGCCGAGCTCACGCAGCCGCTCGACGTCACGGCGCACGGTGCGGATGGACACCTCGAGCCGACCGGCCAGCTCCTCCCCCGGCCAGTAGCGGTGGGTCTGCAACAGCGAGAGCAACCGCAGGGTGCGGGAACTGGTGTTCGCCATGACCTCGATTCTGTCGCGGTTGAGGACAGAAACTGACACTTATGGGCCGTAGCGTGGGTTTATCAACAACAACGGGAGGGACGAACCGATGACCACCACCGAGACCCTGTCCATCGAGCAGACTGACCTGTTGGCCGAACTGGCGAAAGCCCGCTTCTTCCTGCGTAACACGACGCGTGACCTCACCGACGAACAGGTTGGGCTGCGCACCACCGTCAGTGAGCTATGTCTGGGCGGTCTGATCAAACATGTCACCGAAGTCGAACGGCGGTGGGTCGAGTTCATTCAGCATGGCCCGAGCGCAATGGATGGCGGCAAGGACTGGAGTGAGCTGTCCAAGGACCAGATCATCGCGGCGCACGAGATGACTTTCCGCATGCAGCCGGGTGAGACGCTAGCCAGCCTGCTGGCGAACTACGGGCAGGTCGCCCGGGAGACCGACGAACTCGTCCCAACTCTGGATCTCGACACCGCGCACCCACTACCCGACAGACCCTGGTTCGAACCGAGAACGCGCTGGTCAGCGCGGCGGGTGCTGCTGCACATCATCGCCGAGACCGCTCAGCACGCCGGGCATGCCGACATCATCCGCGAAGCGCTGGACGGAGCCAAGAGCATGGCCTGACAGCGCGGCCGATCCGGGATGACGCGATGCATGGCCATCCACATCGCCGGAGTCGCCCCGCCCGGAACGCCCCCCCGGTACGTTCAGGCCTCAGGCACGACCAGCGCGGACGCTGAGCGGATCAAGGAGCTGGAGGCGAGGCCCGCGAGCTTAAGCGGGCCAACGAGATCTTGTTGGCGGCCAGCTCGACCGGCCGGCATCACCGACCCCACCGAGCTGGCCAGCGCTGGAGCCGATCTCGCCGCGCCGCGGCTGGGCGAGCCGCGCTCCTGGGTATTTCCGAACCCGATCGTGCTCACGAAGTCAGGCGCAAAACACAGTCAGGCGCAAAACACAAGGTAGCAGAACCCTGAGCGGCCGGGTTTGGCCCGCGGTCACCGATCTCACCGACCTCCTGAAACAGGCTTTTCGCCTGCACACGCCGATGCGGTCTCAGCCGATGGCAGCTGCCTCACCCTTCGACGGACATCACAACTAGCGAGGCCGCAGGTCGCGGGCATGGCCGAAGCCAGACTATGAGGTGGATGATCCGGGCTTTCAGAGTTCAAGCAGGGCGCGCAGTGCCTGATCGACGGCTTCCATCTCCTCCGGACTTGCCTCGCCGATTTTCTGGGTGAGCCGTGAGCGCAGCGGCCGGTCGATCTCCATCGCGTAGGCCCAGCCGTGCTCGCCGATCCGAACGGCCAAAAGACCGCCGGGGTCGTCGACCAACACATGAAGCGCGACGACCGCCGGTAGATCGTCGGC
>JAFASX010000068.1 GCA_019244295.1 Pseudonocardia sp. | reverse complement strand
CCGCGGATTGACCGGGGCCAAGGCGTCGTGATCGATGGGACGAACGGCAGTTACCTCGGCGAGTGGCTCGACGCTGTGTACAGCGATGACAGCCTGGTCGTCCAGCGCGCGGACGCTCCGGGTGTCGAGGACTGGCCGACCAGCTCGTCGACCATGCCAAGCCTCATGGTTCGCATGCTTGAACTGCTCAACGTCACCGACGACTCGCGAGTCCTGGAGATCGGCACCGCCACCGGCTACAACGCCGCCCTGCTGTGCCACCGGCTCGGAGCCGACCAGGTGGCAAGTATCGAGCTTCACCCCGGGCTTGCTGCCGCCGCGGCCGCGTCTCGATGCCCTCGGATACCGGCCCGGTCTCGCGGTCGGTGACGGTGCCGATGGCCTTCCGGCCCGTGCGCCGTACGACCGGATTATCGCGACGTGCGCGGTGGCCACGGTGCCGGCGGCCTGGATCGCGCAACTCGCCCCCGGTGGCCGGATCGTGACCGACCTGCGCAGCGAGATGTCAAGCAGCCTGGCTGTGTTGGACAAGACCGGTCCTGACACGGCCGCTGGACGGCTGCTCGAACAACCCGGCAACTTCATGTGGCTACGCCCCGACGCACACACGCCATTACTCGACGCCGACCGGTTCAACTTCGTGATGGATCTCGATAGCGCCAAGGTCGGCCCCTTGACTTTCGACGCTTGCCTACTCGATGAGCCAGGGATACGGCTGCTGCTAGGCATCCTCGAACCCAGCCTCAGCAAGCCTTCCCGAAGCACGCGTAACGGTGCCGAGGTCCGATGGATGCACGCCCAGGGCGGCGCCTGGGTCGAAATCGCTGACCAGACTCTCACCCAAGGTGGACCACGGCACCTCTGGCCGACCGCGGAAAGAGCCGTTGCCGAATGGCTGCGGCTCGGCAAACCAGGACGAGGACGCTTCGGTCTCACCATCTCTGAGGGAGTTCATCGCCACTGGGCTGATGAACCCACAAACACCGTATTTCCCGACACAGCTGATTGAAGCGTTGGGGGCACTGACCCGGACTGCCGGATTCGCGATCGCGGACGTTTGTCAAGGGTTTGTGGCCAACGGGAGAACTACGGCCACCAGGCCAGCGGCCCCCGTGTGGATGCTGTACGTGCCCCCGAGGCGGCTCGCACAGGATGCACACGGATTCCCGATCCGCTCAGTCACCCCGACCGGCTCGTTCAGGTAACACACGCCTGGCTGGAAAACCGCTGGTCATGGAGGCGCGTGTGCCGTTGGTGCATTGTCGGCGGCGGCCGCGCCGGTCACGCCGGCATCCAGCAGTGGCACGCCGTGCTGCGCGCGGGTGGCCGCCAACTCCAGGAAGCCGGCGAGCGAGACGGTGGACGGCAGCACCACGTTGAGCCCATCGCGCGCGGCGGACAGCACGCCGTACTCCCCGGTCAGTTACGGTCCTGGTCTGCTCGTTGGTGGCCACGGCGATCAGCACCACGTCGCTGGTCCGGGCGACCTCAGCCGGGCTGGCCGTCGGGGCGGGCAGCACGCCGGGCAGCCCGTGGGTGACGCCGGGGTGGATGTCGTACACGGCCGGCAACCGCCCCTGGCGGGCCAGGCTCACCGCGACACCGCCGCTGACCGTCCAGCTGATGGTGCTGGCTCACGATGAGCAACCGTAGGGACGGACGTCACGAAGCCGCGGACGATAGTCGCAGCGCGGCCAGCGTTGTATGAGGACACCACCGTCCGAAGTGTGGTGCGGACGTTGGGCTGGGTATCGGAGCGAACTCTGCGTTCAGTGACGGCGAGCGCGGCTCGCGGTCCCGATGACCAGGGCGACTGCGCCGACCAGCACTGCGGGCAGGGCGGGCGCCCACAGCGGTGCCAGCCGCAGCAGCAGCGCTCCGACAACAGCGCCACACAGCAGTGCGGCCAGTCGCGCGGCACCGCCGGCCGCCGCGGCGAACCGGAGTGGTGTGCTCGTCAGTGCGCGGACCAGGTTGGTCAGCGTGCCGGTCAGATAGGTGGTAGACGATCCCGGCACACCGGAGCTGATCGCGACCGCGCTCTGCACGCCCATCGCCACCCCGGTCAGCGCGAGCAGCAGCAAGGTCAGGACCGTGTCGGGGTGGCTGCGGGTGACCACCCAACCGGCCGCCACGCCGGTCAGTACCGCGCACTCGGCCGCGGTCACGAGGCTGGTCCGCGGCCGCCAGCCCGCACCGCCTCGGCCCAGACCGACGTTGCCCGCAGCCACGCCCAGCCCGTAGCCTGTGACCGCCGTCAGGGCGGCGACCAGCAGCCGGGTGTCGAGTGTCGCGACGGCACGGCCTAGTTGCACGAGGTTGCCGGTGACGACGCTGGCGAACATGCCATCGAGCCGCGTCACGCAGACCGCGTCCAGGCAGCCCGCCGCCGCGGCGAGCACCGTGAGAAGCCGTACGACCACCCGCTCAGGCACCATGGCGCAATCCTCGCGCCGCTCGCCCATGATGGTCGATCTGACAACCCGCGGCCGGGCCGCCAGACTGAATGCCGCCAGACTGAATGCGGACACGCCAACCACGGGTGGGACCTGACGCTGGTTCCGAATCGGTACGTGATGCGGGGTTCGGATGAAAGGTGTCGTATTCGCCGGTACGCGCTCGGTCACGGTGCAGGAGGTCCCCGACGCCGTGCTCGAAGATCCGACGGACGTCGTGGTCCGGATCAGTTCGAGCGCGATCTGCGGGACCGATCCGCACATGTACGACGGGCGCACGGGTGCCGAGCCCGGCCTGCCGCTGGGGCACGAACCGCTGGGCGTGGTGGAGCACGTCGGCGCGGCGGTGGAGATGGTCAAGCCGGGCGACCGGGTGGTGATCCCGACCCGCCTGTACTGCGGGGTGTGTATCAACTGCGCCCGGGGACTGTCGGCCGCGGGGGTGATCAGTGATCTCGCGCGGCTGGTCAACCCGACCGGGCATCTGGGCATCATCGGGGTCCACTCGGAGAAAGACCTGCACCCGGCAGCTGAGGGCTACGCTGATGGCCGCCTGACGGTGCCATGGGCGACGCTGTTCGGCAAGGGCTGGAAACACTCGCCTGGAACTATCACGAACTGATCATGGCCGGGTCCGGGGACCAGGCCGAGGCGATGAGCCCAGGCCGTCCAGCAACTCGAGGGACAGTACATCGCGGTCATCGAAGGCGCGATTCCCGACGGCGACCCCGCGCTCGGGTCTATGGCCAGGACAGTGCGGCGTACCGCGGTTAACTTTCTTCTCCTCGCTTGAAGAGGTCGCGCCAGTCGTCTTCCGCGATGTGGATGCCGTACTTGTTCGCTGCCGCCCGGATGCGCTGCCAGGCGTCGTCGCGCTCCTCGTCGGTCACGTCTTCCACCTGGTTGAACCGTGCGATCGCGTTCCGCACGTGCCGTGCGTCGCTCAGGGGCTCCTTGCGTTCCCTGGGAAAGGCGAACTCGGAGTCAGGCAGGCGATCTTTCTCCGCGGTACTCATGCCCTCTGAGCGCCGCGGGATGTACGCGCCGTGAGCGCGCTCGCTCTGGACCTCGCGAGCCTTTTCGATATTGCGTCGCGCGGCCTCTTTTTGCTTCTCTGTCGACATGGCAATCTTCCGAATCGGTGCGGCGGCCTTCAGCTGCCGAATGTAGACGTCGTCGCTTGGCTTTCAGGTGTCTACATGGTCAGTCGATCGCTCCCCGTCCGCTGAGGGCTAGGTCTGAAGGTCTGCCGTTATGGGACCTTAGTCGAGCTCGGCGCTGCCGGTAGCGACCCTGATGCGACAGAGTGGGCGGCAACAGCCCGATCGGCGGACGGCGGCTTGCACCCGATCTTGCTCATCCTGAGTGAGACCGGTGTCCTGGAAGTCGTGCCGCCACTCGTAGGGCTGGCACACGATCCGGCGTCGCCCGAGGCGTGTGCGGTCGATCTTCGCGGCGGCGAAGTCCCCGCCTCCGCCGGTGTCGCAGTAGTGGCAGAACCAGGGCCACAGCGGAAGGGTGATCCACCGTGGCCCGCCACCCGGAACGCGGGCGTTGCCGAACGCCAGGTCCAGCAGCGCGCCGATAGGCCGCTGTGGTACAGGCATCGCGCCGCCTCCCCGGTCGTGATCAGGCGATGGCGAGTTGGGGAGTGAAGTCGAACTCGCCATCGGCGGCTCCGGCGAGGAAGGCGGTCCACTCGCCGTCGTCGAAGCGAAGCTCGACGTCGGTGGTGAGCGACTTGACCAGGGTGTCGGTGCCGATCTTGGTGATGGAGGCGACTCCGTTTGCGCTGGTGGGGCCGTCTTCGGATGTGTCACGGACGAAGGCTGCCCAGGCGTGGTAAGGGAAGGTAATCGTGCCTGCGGCGGGGTATTTGCTATGCCGGATGACCACGCCGTCGGCTGCTGGGGCGACCTCGACGCAGCTGCCGGTGGAGGTGCTGTAGCTGCTCTTGCGCCACGTGGTGCGGGGGCGGGCCGTCTGGGAGTGGGTGTTCATTGCGGGTCCTTGATCACGTCGTGGATGAGGTCCAGTGATTCTCGCGGGGGCAGTGCCTGGCTCTGCACGGAGGCCACGGCGTGCAGGTAGCTGCGGATCACGCCGCTGCGCTCGTGCACTGTCCAGGATGTCACTCCGTCCACGTAGACGGCTTCGGGATCGGTCTCGTCGGGCCACTGGATGATCACGAACGAGTCGCCGAGCGCGGCGTGTGCGTCGGCGGTGAAGGGGACGACCTGCACGGTGACGTCGTGTTCGCGGACCACGCGGGTGATGTGGCGGAGCTGTTCGCGCAGGATGCCGGGGCCGCCGATCTGTTGGCGGATGGCGGCTTCGCCGAGGATCGCGGTCAGCCGCAAGCCCTCGCTGAGCCGCTTCTGGCGGCGCATCCGCAGTTCGAGGTAGCGATCGATGTCGGCCGCGCGCATGTGCGGCGATCCTGCGGTGATGATCCGCTCGGCGTAGTCGCGGGTCTGGATCAGGCCGGGGACGACCTCGCCTTCGTACGTGCGAATCCAGGAGGCGTCGGCTTCCAGTTCGATGAGCATCTGCACGGCTTCGGACAGAATATCGCCGTAGTCCTGCCACCAGCCGGGTTCGTCGGCCTTACGGCGCAGCGCCTCCAACTGGGCAGCCACATCGGCGGGGATGCCCAGCACTTCCACGGTGCGGGCAAACACGTTCGGGGACACCTTGGCCTTGCCCGATTCGATCTTCGACCAGGTGCTCTGGTGGATGCCGACCTGGGCGGCCAGGTCGGTGCCGGACAGGCCGCGCTGTTGTCGGTAGAAGCCCAACTTGCCGCCGAGGCGGCGACTGCGCACGGTCGGTCGCATCGTCTGCCTCCGCTTCCTCATATCCATGATCACAGCCGTCACGCCCGGTGACCTGCACGATCACCCGTTTGGCCACTTCCATGTTAGGCATAATGCGAGGCATTATGCCTAACATGGTTGCCGTGTCAATGGCACACGGTAGCCCTCCTGACGATCACCGATCGCCAGGCCCCTAGCCCCGGCGGGGCCGGAACCCGACCTGGCCCGGCTTCGCCGGTACCACCAGCCGACCCACATCGCGCGGGTCGGTGCGGCGAGCGGAAAGCGGTCATGTGGCGAACGCGACGCAAGCCCGGTTCCTGTGTGGCGGCGTGCCGGGATGTCGCCGGCCGACGCCGGGAGATCCTCGTGCTGCCCACCGACGATGACCGGGTGGCGCTGGTCTTCCCGCCCGGCGAGGTCGCCGTGCCGGAGCCGTTGCAGGCCGGTCGCCTGCGCGCCGCGCTGCGTGACGCTGTCTTGCGCTGGACGATCCCGCGACACGCGAGGAGCACCAGCATGCCGTCCCGACCGGACCCTGTTCGAGATCACCCAACTTGCCGTCCGATTGCACGACGACAGCGACCACGTGACCATCACCATCAAGCTGCCCGTCGACCAGCTACCCGAGATCGCCCACGCGGCGGAAAGGATCACCAACAGCATGATCACTACACAAGAAACGCCTGCTCAGACGGCAGGCGCTGCTTGTGTAGATGCTGTACGTGCCCCCGGTGGGACTCGAACCCACACTGTGGCCATTTTAAGTGGCTTGCCTCTGCCGGTTGGGCTACGGGGGCGTAGCCGGTTGCCTCAACGAATGTCGATCCTGCCGCAAGATTCACGCCGCCGCGAATCCATACCGTACGATGCCTAGATCAGTTGTGCTTTGCGGGCCACCGCGAGTGCTTCGATCCGGCTGCGTACCCCCAACTTAGTCAGCAGCGCCTTGGTGTAGCTGCGGATGGTGCTCTCCGCGAGGTAGAGCTCTTTGGCGATCTCGGCGGTGGACCGCCCGAGCGCTAGCGCGCAGAGTACGTCGTACTCCCGAGGGGACAGCGGACCGACCACCGGCCCCTCCCCAGTACGGCGCGGGGCGCGCTCGACTTGAAGCCGAGGGTCGAGGTAGCCCTCGTCGGAGTCGAGGACGGCTCGCAGCGCCGGCACAAGGTCGCGGCCGTCCTTGAATACGGCGCCGTCCGCGCCGGCCCGCAGCGCGGCGCGCACCGGCTCGTTCTCTTCCGACGAGGTGTGGATGAGTACTTTGACCCCGGGGAAGGCCGCCTTCACCGCGCCAGAGGTCTCGGGAATGAACCGGCCACCCATCCGCAGGTCCAACACGACCGCGTCTGGCTGCAGTTCGGTGGTTAACCGCACGGCCGAAGTGGGCTCATTTGCCTCGCCGACCACCCGGAGGTCGGCGAGGTCGGCCAGTAGGCTCCTGATCCCGTCGCACACCACCGGATGGTCGTCCACGACCAGGATCCGCCTCGGCGTGCTCATCCGTGCACGGGCAGTTCGATGCGCAACTGCGTGCCTCCTTCCTCCACTTGCCGCAGCAGTAGCGAGCCACCCAGCCGTTCGACTTGCTCGGCCATGGACGTGAAGCCCCAGTGGTGGCCGTCGACCGGGACGCCTCTCGGCTCGAACCCGGCCGGTAGACCGAGCCCGTCGTCTTGCACGACCAGACAGAACCGGTCTGGTCGGTAGTTCAGCGTGACCACCACCAGGGTGGCCTTGGCGTGCCGTTCGACGTTGACCAGTGCCTGCCGCAGGCCGTTTAGGGCGACTCGTTCGACTGACGGCGGGAGCTGCTCCGGGCGGCCCCGTAACACGAGGTGCGAGGCGACACCCGTGCGATCGGTGAACGCTTCGATATCACGCTGGGTAGCGGCGGGAACCGCTTCCGTGGGCGCCACGGGGACCCGGTCGCGAATGACGCCGCGTAGTCGATCCTGTGTGTTTTGCAGTTCGTCGGCAAGCGTGCGCAGGGTGGCTCGAAGCCGTGCGCCTTCATGTTCGACGTGGTCGTCCGCCAGCGCCCGGCTGACCCGGCTGGCCATTCCGAACAGCAGTGGTACAACCTCGTCATGCAGCGCAAGCGCGATGCGCTGCCGCTCGGCACCGATCATCAAGGTGGTGTGGTCCGGACTGTCGCCGGAGGTGGAAACTGGCCGGGCATCGACCGGTCGGTCCACTGCTCGCACTGTGGTGGCCCAATCACGCAGCGCGGTCATGCTCTGTAAACGACAGGCCGCGCTCTGTGGTTTAGTTGTCCACTCAATAGCATGATGACACCTACGGTTGGTCCGGGAACCGATTCAGCGCCAAGGGCGTTTAGTCTGATGGACGGGCAACGATGCCTTCCCCGAAGGTGTCTGAGGAGGAGAACGGTGCGCACCAGCAGTAACCCGGCTTTCCGCAACCTGCCTACAGGGCAGGGTGGCTACGCCGGATTCGACCGGATGGGCGGTGCCGCCAGTGGCGCGGCCGCCTATGGATACGCTTCGGCGCCGACTGGCTACGGCCGGTCATCGGCCGATCAGCGCTCACTGACTGTTGATGACGTGGTGACCAAGACCGCGATCACCGCGGCCGCCGCGCTAGTCGCCGGTGTGCTCACGGCACTGAGCGGGCTGTATATCCTAGTCCTGCCGGCCTTCCTGGTCGGCCTCGTGGTAGCACTGATCATCATCTTCCGGCAGTCCAGCAACCCCGCGCTCGTGCTGACGTACTCGATCGCCGAGGGAATCGCGCTGGGTGGCATCACCGGTGCGCTGGAGCACGCCGGAACTCGTTACGCGGGCATCGGCGCGCAGGCGGTGATCGGTACCGCCGGGGTGTTCGTCGGCATGCTGGTGGTCTACAAGACCGGCGCGGTCAAGGTCACGCCAAGGTTCACTAAGTGGCTGATGGGTGCCATGGTCGGCGTGCTGGTGCTGATGTTGGCTAACTTCGTGGGCAATCTCTTTGGCGCTGACTTGGGTCTGCGCAGCGGCGGCACGATCGCCATCGTGTTCAGCCTGCTCTGTATCGGGGTGGCCGCGTTCAGCCTGCTGCTCGACTTCGACCAGGCCGATCAGGCAATCCGGGTGGGTGCGCCGGCTCGGACCGCGTGGTACATCGCTTTCGGCTTGATGACCGCCCTGGTCTGGCTCTACCTGGAGATCCTGCGGCTGCTCACCTACTTCCGAGAGCAGTAAGTAGGCAAGTACGTCGCGGCTGATCTCCCTGCCCGGCCGCCTCGAACCCCGAGATCACCTCCGCTAGCGGAGGTGATCTCGGGGTTGTCGGTCCTAGTCCGGATCACTTTGTTGTTAATGCGGCGGCGAGCTCGTCCACGGTGGTCACCGGCCGCTCGCAGACGTAGGCCCGACACACGTACGCGGCCGGTTGGCCGTCCACCAGCGGCCGTCCAGCGAGCAGCGGGACGCCCGGTGCGTCCGGCTCTCCGGCTAGAACCACGGCCCCACCCGGCGCCGCCTGTTGCGCGGAGGTGTATAGAGCCCGGCGGCGAGTGTCGCCGGTCGGTCCGACCACCGCCACTTGCAACGGCCCGTGCGTGGCCGCTTCGGCCACCGCCAACCAGTGACCGGCGAAGCTGGCGTGCTTGCTGGCGAGTGTGCCGGCCGCCGACACCGCCGCCAGGGCCCCTTGGCCGTAATTACCCGCGTGCGCCGGGTCGGCCAGCACCGATGCCGAGAGCAACGCGCCGGCCAGTGTGGACGCTCCACTGGGAGTGGCGCCGTCGGTGATGTTACGCGGACGGTGCAGCAGGGCCTCCGCGTCGTCGGCGGTATCGAAGTAGGCCCCCGGGTTGGCTGAATCGGCGAAATGCGTCAGTGCGACGTCCAGCAGCCCCGCCGCCGCGTCCAACCAGTGGCCTGACCCGGTGGCCTGGTGCAGGGTGAGCAGGCCCTCGGCTAGACAACCGTAGTCCTCGAGCACCCCGGCCGCGTCCCCCACCACGTCACCACGCGAGGATCGCCGCAGCCGGCCGTCCACCAGATGCCGCCGCAGCAGCAGCTCGGCAGCACCGACCGCGGCGTCGATCCAGGTCGACCGGCCCAGCGCGGCGCCGGCCTCGGCCAGCGCGGTAATCGTCAGCCCGTTCCAGGCGGTGACCACTTTGTCATCGCGGGCGGGCTGCGGGCGCCGGTTCCGAGCGGCCAGCAGCGTGGCCCGAACCCTGGCCCAGCGCGGTGCATCAGCCGGTTGCGGGTCGGCAAGCAGCCGCAGGGTCGACGAGTCGTGCTCGAACGTGCCGGTTTCGGTCACCGACAATAACTGAGCGGCCCACTCGCCGTCAGCGTCGCCCAGCTCGGCCCTTAGTTGATCACGTGTCCAGGCATAGGTGAGGCCTTCCACACCGTTGGTGTCGGCGTCCAGCGCGGAAGCGAAGCCACCCTGGTCGGTGCGCAGGTCACGCAGCAGGAACTCGGCGGTTTCCTCGGCTACCCGCTTGGCCAGCCCGGCGGTCGATTCCGACGAAGCGCGTCGAGCCAGATGCGCATAGACCCGCAGCAGCTGGGCGTTGTCGTAGAGCATCTTCTCGAAGTGCGGCACCACCCAGCGCGCGTCGACGCTGTATCGGGCGAACCCGCCGGCCAGTTGGTCGTAGATTCCGCCGCGAGCCATTCGTTCGCAGGTCAGCTCGACCATCCGCAGCGCGTCGGTCGACCCGGTCCGTTCATGATGGCGGAGCAGGAACTCGCAGGTCATGGCGGGCGGGAACTTCGGCGCGCCGCCGAAGCCACCGTGCACCGGGTCGAAGTCCCTGGCCAGCGCGGCGACGGCGGCCGCGAGCGCGGTAGCGTCCAGCGCTGCCGGGGGCAGCATGGCGTTCGCGCTGCCGGCCAGTGAACCGGCGATCTTCGCGGCGGATTCCCGCACCCGTTCGCCGTCTTCCCGCCAAGCCCTGGCGATCACTGTGATCAGCTGACGGAAGCTGGGCATGCCCGGGCGGGGAGCTGGCGGGTAGTAGGTGCCACAGTGGAACGGCTCGCCCGCCGGGGTGAGGAAGCACGTCATCGGCCAGCCACCTTGGCCGGTCATGGCCTGGGTGGCGACCATGTAGACCGAGTCGATGTCTGGGCGCTCCTCGCGGTCAACCTTGATCGCCACGAAATGAGCGTTGATCAGAGCCGCGGTCTCGGGGTCCTCGAACGACTCGTGTGCCATTACGTGACACCAGTGGCAGGATGCGTACCCGATGGAAATCAGGATGGGTACGTCCCGCCGCCGCGCCTCAGCCATCGCCTCCTCTCCCCACTCCCACCAATCCACGGGATTGGTGGCGTGTTGGAGCAGGTAGGGCGAAGTCGCGCTACCAAGTCGGTTCACGGACCCAGCCTCTCACGTCCGCTGGCGGAACGCTCACGTCCGCTGGCGGAACGGACTGGCGCCATCGACGTGTCAGGGTTCGCCGGAGTCGGCGTTGTTCGAGCCGTCGGTGTCCGCCTGTTTTGGCGGGTCAAAGGATGGCGGAACTTTACGCAGGTGCTTGTTCATCGACCGGATGAGAAAGAACAGCGCGATAAACAGCAGCAGGATGACGACTAGCCCGATCGGCGAGGAGCCACCGAACTCCGGCGCGTTCGCCGGTGGCTGCTCCTGGCCGAGCAGCGGCGTCAGCAACAGGGGAGCCAGCCAGCTCATGCCGACACCCGTTCCCGGATACCGGCGAACAAATCGTCCTCGGGCACGCTGCTGTCCACGAGCGAGTGAACCAACTCGTAGTCCTCGGTGGGCCAGACCTGGCGCTGAATCTCGAACGGCACCGCGAACCAACGGCTGGTCGGGTCGATTTGGGTGGCGTGCGCTTTCAGCGCCTCATCGCGTACCGGGAAATAGTCGGCGCACTCCACCTGGGTGGTCACTCGGCCGCGCGGGAAGCGCTGGTCTTCGGTCCCATTCCGCGGCAACTCGGCGTACGGTGACTCCAGGCCCATGGCCTGCATAGCCTCGTGGAGCGCCACCATTTTCGCCCGCGGCCAACCGTGTAAGTAGTAGAGCTTCAGCGGTTGCCACGGCTCGCTGATGCCGGGGTAACGGTCCGGGGCGCCGGCCGCGTCGAAGGCGGCCACCGATATCTCGTGGCAGCGGATGTGGTCGGGGTGCGGGTAACCACCGTTCTCGGCATAGGTGACCAGCACGTGCGGCTGGAATTCACGCACTATCCTGACCAATGCCCCAGTTTGCTCGGCGAGGTCGCCGGTGGCGAAGCACCCCTCGGGCAGCGGCGGCTTCGGGTCTCCTTCGGGCAACCCGGAGTCCACAAAGCCCAGCCACCGGTGCGCTACCCCCAGCAGCTGTGCGGCCTTGGCCATCTCGGCGCGGCGAACCGCCGATAGGTTCGTCCACACATCCGGCCGGTCCATCGCCGGGTTGAGTACGCTGCCTCGCTCGCCTCCGGTGCAGGTCACCACCATGACTTCGTGGCCGGCGGCGGCGTAGTGGGCGCACGTCGCGGCACCCTTGCTCGACTCGTCGTCTGGGTGCGCGTGCACAGTCATCAGACGTAGTGGCCTGCCCATACCTTACCTTCGTTCCTCGTCTCACTCAGACCGTCGGGAGCCGGCCCGCTGGGGCGGTCCGGACTGGAGCGGTCCGGACACAGACGGTTATTGGTCACCCTTGCCCTGATCGCCCCGGCGGTGCCGCCTGCCAGGTCTAACCCCTCGCACCCCGGTGTTTCTTCCCGCCGCGGGGAGGCGCTAGCTTGTAGCTCACAGGGTTGTTTTTCTTAAAACGACCTGTTTGGATATCAGTTTCGGGAACTTCCGGAAGAACTCGACCGTTCGTCGAAAAGCTGCGCTAAGCGGTGGTGATCGTGCTACCGTTGCCCCTCGCACGACCCGTGGTCTGGTCGTGTTTTTCCTTCTCAGGTCGCATCCCTGGGATGGGCGGCGTAGCACAGTTGCCGACCCGCAACCCGCTGGTCCGGAAGGTTGGAGGAGTGATGACCGTGACCGAGATCCAGGTGACCTGGCTGACTCAGGACGCCTACGACCGGCTCAAGCACGAGCTCGATGAGCTGATCGCGAATCGGCCGGTTATCGCGGCGGAAATCAACGCCCGGCGCGAGGAAGGTGATCTCAAGGAGAATGGCGGCTACCACGCCGCTCGCGAGGAGCAAGGCCAGCAGGAAGCCCGGATCCGCCAGTTGCAGGAGCTGCTGCGCACCGCGAAGGTCGGCCAGGCGCCGACGGAGACCGGCATCGCGCAGCCGGGTATGGTGCTTACCGTCCGTTATGACGGCGATGACGAGACTGAGCGGTTCCTGTTGGGCTCGCGCGAGGAAGGCAGCCACGGCGACCTTGAGGTTTACTCGCCGAACTCTCCGCTGGGCGCTGCTATTCTCGGCGCGAAGGTTGGCGAGACCAGGCAATATCAGCTGCCTAACGGCGGCTCAATGAAGGTGACGCTGGAGGACGCCGAACCGTTTCGCGGCTAGCTGGAGATCTAGGCGGAGATAACGTGGTGACCTGAGGCCTCCAGTGCCTCAAGTACTTCGGCCTGGTGTCGGAGGCCTCGGGTTTCCAGCCGTAGTGCCACCTCCACTTCGCCCAGCGCGAGTGCGCCCGAGATTCGTGAATGCTCGACGTCGAGCACGTTGCAACCGTGCTCGGCCACTAACCCGAGCACTTCGGCCAGTACACCGGGCCGATCCACCAGCCGCACACGGATGCTGAGGTAGCGACCGGTAGCGGCGAGCCCATGCTGGATGACGTGCAACAGCAACAGCGGATCAATGTTGCCGCCGGACAACACACACACCACCGGTGGTTCAAAACGACTAGGGTTATTCAGCAGGGCCGCCACACCCGCGACACCCGCCGGCTCCACGACCTGTTTGGCCCGCTCAAGGCAGTGCAGCAGCGCACGGGCCAATGCGTCCTCGCTCACCGTGAGCATCTCGTCCACCAGCCCAGAGATCAGCGCGAACGGAACCTCACCTGGTCGGGGAACGGCGATGCCGTCAGCGATGGTCGGTTTGGCCGTGATCCGGACCGGGTGCCCAGCGATGAGTGAGGCCGGCCACGCCGCGAACTCGGCGGCCTGCACGCCCACTACCTTGGCGGCCGGGGCGAGCTCACGCGCCGCCGCCGCCACGCCGGCGATCAAGCCGCCGCCCCCAGTCGGCACGAGCACCGTCCGCACGTCCGGCGCCTGCGCGCACACTTCCAGACCGACCGTGCCCTGACCGGCGACCACCAGCGGATGATCGAACGGGTGTACGAACACCGCGCCGGTGCGGTCGGCGAACTCGGCCGCTTCGGCCAGCGCTTCATCCAACGTGTCGCCGGTCAGCCACACGTCCGCGCCGTGGCTGCGGGTGGCGGCCACCTTCGGCAGCGCCGCCAGCCTCGGCATGAACACCGTGGCCGGTATCTTGAGCAACTTAGCCGCCAGGGCCACACCCTGACCGTGGTTTCCCGCGCTGGCCGCGACCACGCCGGCGGTTCGTTCGGCGGCTGACAGCGCATGCATCCGGACGTAGGCGCCTCGGATCTTGAACGAACCGGTACGTTGCAGGTTCTCACATTTGAGCCAGACTGGGCCGCCGACCTTTGCCGCCAAGTCTTGGGACGGCGAAAGCGGGGTGCGGAGCGCTACCCCTTCCAACAAGGTGGCGGCGGCGGTGATATCGGCGAACTCGACCTGGTAAGCCGGTGAGGTGCCCATCGGCGCATCCTTGCACTGGTCGGAGTAGCCTCTTGCCCGGCAGCGCGGATGTGGCTCGTGTCTGGCGCCGACCGAAACAGGTGCCGAAAGCGAATGCTCCCGCCAGCCGGAAGATGCGTGCTTCCCGGAAAGACGTTGGAAAGAAGCAGTGCCGAAGGAGGACGTATGACGGGGCCAAGGGCCGGTACTGGTGCCTGGTCCGTTGTTGTGTCCTTGCTGGTCGCCGCCGCTATGACCACGATTGCGGTGGTCACGGTAGCGCGGGCGGGTTGTGAGAACCCCGGCCGCTACGTGGTCGGCGCGGGAGGCTACGAGCTGATCGGTGGTTGCGTGGAACCAGACGATCTGCCGGTAACCGCCGCTACATCGCCGACGCCGCGGGTGTCGACATTCGACCAGCAAGCCCCACTGCGTCCGTGAGCTGTTTGTGAGCTGTCTGTAAGTTCCGCTCAGCCGAGCGCGGCCAGTAGATCCTCGATTAGGTCGTCGGCGTCCTCGATTCCGACCGACAACCGCACCAGATCAGCGGGCACCTGCAGCGCGGAGCCTTTGACGGAGGCGTGGGTCATCCGGGCGGGGTGCTCGATCAGTGATTCCACGCCGCCCAGCGATTCGGCCAGCGTGAACAACTTCGTGGCCGCGCACACCCTCAGCGCGGCCGCCGCGGGGTCTGCCCCGCCGGCTGCGGTGCCCCCATCTGCGCTGACCTGGAACGACACCATTCCGCCGAACCTGTGCATTTGTTTGGCTGCCACCTCGTGGCCGGGGTGGTCGGGCAGGCCGGGGTAGTGCACCCGGGTGATCTTCGGATGCCCGACCAGCGCGGCGGCCACGCGCTCGGCGTTGTCACAGTGTCGCTCCATCCGCACCGCGAGAGTCTTGAGCCCGCGCAACGTCAGCCAGGCGTCGAACGGCCCGGGTACCGCGCCGGTCGCGTTGTGCGCGAACGCGATCACGTCGGCGAGCTCGTCGTCATTGGTGACTACCGCTCCCCCTACCAGGTCGGAGTGGCCGCCGATGTACTTCGTCGTGGACTGCACCACCACATCCGCGCCGAGGGACAGCGGGGTCTGCAGGTAGGGCGAAGCAAACGTGTTGTCCACCACCAGACGCGCGCCGATGTCGCGGGTGACCTCCGCCAGCATCGAGATGTCCGCGATGCCTAGCATGGGGTTGGTCGGCGTCTCGCACCAAATCATGCGGGTGGTATCACGCAGCGCGGCTCGCACGGCATCCAGGTCGGCCAGATTGACCGGTGTGTATGTCACGCCCCACTCGGTGAATACCTTGTCGATCAGCCGAAACGTGCCGCCATACGCGTCGTGCGGGATGAGCAGGTGGTCGTTCGGCTTGAGGCTCGTCCGCAGCAGCAGGTCGGTGGCCGCCATACCGGAGCTGAACGCGAACCCGTGTCGGCCGCGCTCCAGCGACGCGAGGCATTCCGCGAGCGCGGTTCGGGTGGGGTTGGCGGTGCGGGAATAGTCGTAGCCGCCTCTCGTCTCGCCCACACTGTCCTGAGCGAACGTTGAGGTGGCGTAGATCGGCACGATGACCGACCCGGTGGTCGGGTCAGGTTCCTGACCGGCGTGGATGGCGCGCGTCGAGAAGCCGTTCATGCCGCCCGACGGTACGCCCCGCGCTTGCCGCCGCGTCCGAGTGGGGCTTGCGCGGCGGTCGCGGCGACTGTGCGAGTATCACGGAGACTGATCGTTTTTCGCGCGGTGGTGGTTCATCCGGATTCATCCGGAGAGGAAAGTCAGCACATCCTGTCGGGTTATCACGCCCGCTGGTTTGCCGTCCACCAGGACCAGAGCGCCGTCGGCTTTGGCCAGCGCGGCCATGGCGGCGGCGACCGGTTCACCGGACCCGATGGTCGGCAGTGGCGCACCCATGTGGCGCTCCACCCGGTCGGCCAGCTTGGCGCGCCCGGCGAACAGCGCGTCCAGCAGCTCGCGCTCGTTCACCGAGCCAACGACCTCGGCGGCCATCACCGGCGGTTCGGCGGCCACGATCGGCAGCTGAGACACGCCGAACTCGCGCAGGTAGCCGACCACGTCGGCGACTGTCTCGTTCGGGTGGCCGTGCACCAGGTCCGGTAGCCGGCCGTCTTTGCCGCGCAAGATGTCACCCACCAGCGCCTCACTGGAATCGGTGGACAGGAAGCCGTAGGTGGCCATCCACGAGTCGTTGAACACCTTGCCGAGGTAGCCACGGCCACCATCGGGCAGCAGGACCACGATGACCGCGTTGTCGGCTTCGGGTCCGCTCAGCGAGGCCGCGACCCGCAGCGCCGCGGCCGCCGCCATGCCGCATGAGCCGCCAACCAACAGTGCCTCCTCGCGGGCCAGCCGGCGTGTCATGGCGAACGAATCGGCGTCGCGCACCGCGATGATCTCGTCACAGATTTCCCGGTTGTAGGTGGACGGCCAGAAGTCCTCGCCGACCCCCTCCACCAGGTACGGACGACCGGTACCCCCGCTGTACACCGAGCCCTCCGGGTCGGCACCGATGATCTTGACTCGATTTCGGCTGACCTCCTTCAGATAGCGCCCGGCACCGCTGATTGTGCCGCCGGTGCCGATACCGGCGACGAAGTGAGTGATGCGGCCGCCGGTCTGGGCCCACAGCTCGGGCCCGGTGTCCAGGTAGTGGCTGGTCGGGTTGGCTTCGTTGGTGTACTGGTTCGGCTTCCACCCGCCGTCGATCTCGCGGGCGAGTCGGTCGGAGGTCGAGTAGTACGAGTTGGGGTGATCAGGAGGTACCGCCGTGGGGCAAACCACGACCTCGGCGCCGTATGCCCTGAGCACATCGCGCTTGTCCTCACTGACCTTATCCGGACAGACGAACACGCAGCGGTAGCCGCGCCGCTGGGCAATCATGGCCAGGCCGATGCCGGTGTTTCCCGACGTCGGCTCGATAATCGTGCCACCGGGGCGCAGTGCTCCACTGGCTTCTGCGGCCTCGATCATCCGCCGCGCGATGCGGTCTTTGACGCTACCTCCGGGGTTGAAGTACTCAACCTTCGCCAGGACCAGCGGCCGCGGACCGTTTGTCACCCGGGTCAACCTGACCAGGGGGGTATCGCCCACCAGATCCATGACGTGTTCGACGTAGCGCATGGGTCAATCGTGTCAGGGCGATGGCGCCCTTGCCCGTAGCGCGCGAGCACAAGGAACGAACGTAATAATGTAATATCTGTTGCATCCACTGAGGAGGACTGCGGAGGAGGCCAGCGATGGTCGGACGGACACACCAAGGATGGCCAGGGCCGGGTCGGGGACCAGGAGGCAAGGGCGGTGGGCGAGGAGGCTGGCAGCATGCTGATCTCCCGGCCGCCACCGACGCCGTTGGTTGGTTGCGCGGCCGGCTGCCGGACGGGTGGTATGTCGGCGTCCCGGACGTGAGTGTGGATCGCGAAGAGATCCTGGTGGTCGGCGAGCTGCCGGCGTTGGAGGGCGAGTTCGCCGACAGCGACGCTGGCCGGGCTGACCGAGCCGCCGCTGTGAGCGGCCGGATAGCCCGTTTCCGGGAACAGACGCGGGAGGAGCGGATCGAGATTGCTCGGCAGGCCGAGCACCGCTACCGGCGCAAGGTGGCATGGGGCGCCCGCCTGGAGGATGTCGAGGAGCTATTCACCACACTGGCGGTACCGGTAATGACCCGGCTGCGCCAGTCGGAGCGCATCGTGCTGGACACTTTGGTTGATGCTGGGGTGGCGCGGTCTCGGTCGGACGCGCTGGCGTGGACGGTGCGGCTGGTCGGTCAACATGCCGATGAATGGCTGGTCGAGCTGCGTACGGCGATGGCGAAGGTCGATGAGCTGCGGACACAGGGTCCGGGGACGTAGCGACAACCAGTCCCGGCCGAGTCCCGGCCAGCGTGTGCCGGTCAAGCCATGAGCACAAACCAGATGGCAACGTAGTGGCAGGTGGCCGCCAACACGGTGGCCGCGTGGAAGAACTCGTGGTAGCCGAACGTCGTCGGCCACGGATCGGGGCGTTTGAACGCGAAGCACAACGCCCCGACCGTGTACAGCGCACCGCCAGCCAGCAAGAGGGCTAGCGTGGCGATCCCGGCTCGGTGCAGCAGGTCAGGGAGCACGAAGACGGCGACCCAGCCGAGCGCGAGGTAGACCGGCACACCTACCCAGCGCGGCGTGCCCGGCCACGCCAGCTGCAAGGCCACCCCGCCCAGCGCTCCCGCCCACACCACAGCGAGTACTACCGCTCGAGTAGCCGAAGTCAACGCGAGCGCGGCCACCGGTGTGTACGTGCCCGCGATGAACACGAAGATCATCGAATGGTCTAGCCGACGCATGCGGGCCCGCGCGGTGGGGCTGCGCCAGGGATAGCGGTGGTACAGCGCGCTGATGCCGAACAGCCCCAGCACGGTGGTCACGTAGATCGAGGTGGACACCACGGCGGTAGCCGACTTGATCACGGTGGCGGCTACTGTGATCAGGGTGGCGCCCGCCGCCATTGACGCGACGAACGACCAGTGGTGCAGCCAGCCTCGGAATCTGGGCTTGGGCACCAGTACCGGAGTATCGATGTCGGCGGTCCCGCTGGGCACAAGGCTTAAGGGTACGCAGCATCGCGCGGCCACCGAGCCACTGTGGGGCGGATGCGCGTTAGCTCACACCCGGCGGCGTACCCTCGCCGGGTGGCCATGCGCAACCTGCTGTACTCGCTGTACGAGCGCAAACTCCGCCGCGAGCTGGTCGGCGCGCAGCGCCCCCGCCATGTCGGGGTCATCATGGACGGTAATCGGCGCTGGGCCCGTGAGGCTGGTTTCGCCGACGTCAGCGACGGTCACCGGGTTGGCGCGGCCAAGATCATCGAGCTGCTGGGGTGGTGCGCCGAAGGCGGCGTCGAGCTGGTGACGTTCTGGATGCTCTCCCCCGACAACCTGCGCAACCGTCCAGAATGTGAGATCCAGCCGCTGCTAGAGATCATCGCGGACGTGGTCGACAAACTGTGCGGCGTAGGCAACCCGTGGCGGGTCCGCCTCGTGGGTGCGCTCGACCTGTTGCCGAGGGAGATGGCTGAACGGCTGACCAGCGCCGCGCGGCGGACCGCCGATCGTGGAGGTCTTGCGGTCAACGTCGCTGTCGGTTACGGGGGTCGCCAGGAGATCGCCGACGCGCTGCGCAAGTTGTTGCTCAAGCACGCCGAGGCTGGTACGTCGATGGAGGAATTGGCCGAGGTGCTGGACGTCGACCAGATCGCCGAGCACCTCTACACCTCAGGCCAGCCAGACCCTGACCTGGTGATCCGGACATCTGGCGAGCAGCGGTTGTCCGGGTTCCTGCTCTGGCAGTCGGCCCACTCGGAGTTCTGGTTTTGCGAGGCTTACTGGCCGGAGTTTCGCCGGGTGGACTTCTTGCGTGCGTTGCGCGACTACGGCAACCGCCACCGGCGTTTCGGTTCCTAGCGCCCCCGCTCGGTTCGCGAAACGAGCGCCGAACTGGCCGCCCGGCGCTCGTTCAGACAGCCAGAACGATCAGTCGTCGTCGGAGTGCGAGTTGTTGGTGACCCTGCTGTCCTGGTCGCAGTGGACGTCGCCGTCCTGCTTGTTCTTCTGGTCCTTCGCAAGGATGCCGATGACGCCCGTGATGATGTCATTGCCACACGCCTGAATCGGAACCTGCACGGTGTCGTCATCAACGGAGATGAGTCCTCCTTGCGCGAACGCGAGGGGACTCACAGCGAGCAGACCGGCGGAGGCGGCAGCCACCACGATTCCAGCCTTTTTCAGCACAGTTTCTCTCCTGTTCAATCGGCGGCATCGCTTGACGCTCGCCCTGACTGTCAGCGGTGATTTGGGGAGCCCTCGCTGACAGAGACCAATATAGCGGGTGTTCCCCCGTAATCAAACCGGGGTCAGCAATTTCGTCGCGGTCACTATCTCGAAAAAGTTACGATCTCTATTGGGTGAATCAGTGGCTGCGGTGAGTGGCGAGTGCGAGCCGGAGAACGGGCTGACCGGACACCGCGGCTCCAGGCGGATTTGAGACGCAAAACAACTCACTGCATTAAGTACGCGCCAAAGCCTGGTGGCGGACTCGGGGCCCCACCACCAGGCTTCAGCGACTGCCGACGCTCAGCGTATCTAAGAGACGAGAGCGAGGCGCGTCTGGATGGTTTGAGCTGCTAGTTCACTGGTCATCTTCGTTGTACTGATCTTTGGCGATGACTCCGAGTACACCGGATACAACCTTGTTGCCACACAACTGGACCGGCACCTGAACCGTGAGGTGGTTAACCTCAATGAGTGCCCTGTCGGCATCTGAGTCGGAGTTGTTCTTCACCCTGTTGTCTTGGTCGCAGCGGACGCCCTGTTCGTGGTGCTCGTGGTGACCGTGGTGTCCTTCGCTCTCGCCCTCGTACTCTCCCGCGAAAGCGAGTGGGCTCACCGCGAGCAGACCGGCTGCGGCGGCCGCCACAATAATTCCAGCCTTTTTCAGCACAGTTTTCATCTCCTGTTGAGTAAACCGACGCCTTCAGGCGGCGGCCCCCTTCACGACGCCAGCGATGCTTGGGGAGCCCGCGCTGACTGCTCCGAAAATAGTGTCGAGAATGCCGCAAACAAAACCGCGTACCACTATCGTGTTTATGGTGCGCATTCCGTCTGGTTATTCCCTCCATTTGGTGGCTTTGTTATCGGCATCTCTGTGGCCTTCAACGAGCGGTACGACATGGCGTCACGAGAATCCACCCGAGTGGGCGAACTGTGGCTGGGGGTGTTGCGCCGCGCGGGCCACAGTGCTCCAGGCGCCGGGTCAGCGGCGACGAGGCAGTCGTTGAGCGTGGCGGTACGGGCAGCGCGTGTGGGCGCGGCGGTGTGTGGGTTCCATGTGTGGGTCCGTGTGTGGGTCCGCTGGCTTGCGCGTTCGGTTAGCGGCGGTCGTGGCGGCGCTTGAGTGAAACTCTCGTAAACGGGGAGTAGCTATTGTCGATCTTTAGCGCGGCTTGCGGTTGACGCTCCGCGACCACGGTAACCCACCTCGGTTATCGGCCCGGGCTTGACTGTCGAAAGTCTCAGTTGACTGTTGACCGCACTGGGGCCTTCGCCGGTACCGTTCGCCCTGGCGGGTCGTATCCGATGCGGGCCGCTCGGGAGGCCCTGAACGTGGCTGTCACAGGCACGGGGGGCCGGCACCCGGCCCTTGCGGGCGGTGGTGAGGGACGTCCTTGACTCCTGATGCCACTTCCGGACAGGGTCGCCGGTCCCACCACCACCGCGGGCGCGGTGCCGCGCCCGCTAGGGAGTTGCCGTGATCGCACGACGTCCCGCCCCTCAGCCGTCTTGGATCGCCGGGTTCGGCGCCAAGCCGTGTGTCAGCTCCGATGTCAGCCACCCCGTTCTGGGCCCTTGTTGCTACGTGCTGGACACCTCGGTGCTGTTGTCAGATCCCTGGGCAGTGACTCGGTTCGATGAGCACAACGTGGTGCTCCCGCTGGTGGTCATCTCTGAGCTGGAGGGAAAGCGGCATCACCCCGAGCTGGGTTGGTTCGCCAGGGAAGCGCTGAGGCTGCTGGATGACCTGCGCATCCGGTACGGGCGGCTGGACGCCCCGGTACCCATCGGCGATGTCGGCGGCACGATACGGATAGAGCTGAACCATACCGACCCGGATGTGCTCCCCAATGGCTTTCGAACCGACAGCAACGACAGCCGCATTCTGGCGTGTGCGCTCAACCTGGCGCACGAGCTCCCGGCCGGCCAGCGCGTCGTGTTGGTCACCAAGGACATGCCGTTGCGGGTAAAAGCTGCCGCCGTCGGCCTGGCCGCTGACGAGTACCGGGCCCAGGACGTGGTGCCGTCGGGCTGGACCGGGCTGGCTGATGTCGGGGTGAGCTCCTCGGACGTGGTCGACGCGCTGTTTCGGGACGGATCGGTGGATGTCGCGGGCACCGAGCTCGACTGGGTCGCCGAGCTGCCGTGCCACACCGGTCTGCGGCTTGTTGGCGCTGGTACCGCGGCCTTGGGTCGGGTCAGCCCGGACAAGCGAGTCCGGTTGGTGCGGGGAGACCGCGAGGCCTTCGGGCTGCACGGTCGCTCGGCGGAGCAGCGCATCGCGCTGGATCTGCTACTTGACCCGGAAGTTGGCATCGTCTCGCTGGGCGGGCGGGCCGGCACCGGCAAGTCAGCGCTGGCGCTGTGCGCTGGGCTGGAAGCGGTATTGGAACGTCAGCAGCACCGTCGGGTAGTGGTGTTCCGCCCGGTGTACGCGGTCGGCGGCCAGGAGCTGGGCTACTTGCCTGGCAGCGAGAGCGAGAAGATGGCGCCCTGGGCGCAGGCTGTCTTCGACACCCTTGGCGCGCTGGTCAGCTCGGAAGTGATCGAGGAGGTGCTGGCCAGGGGCATGCTCGAGGTCCTGCCGCTGACCCACATCCGCGGCCGCTCGCTGCACGACGCGTTCGTCATCGTCGACGAGGCGCAGTCGTTGGAGCGCAACGTGCTACTCACCGTGCTGTCACGTCTGGGCGCTGGTTCACGGGTGGTGCTCACCCACGACGTGGCCCAGCGCGACAACCTGCGGGTCGGCCGGCACGACGGGATCGCGGCAGTGATCGAGAAGCTGAAAGGCCATCCGCTGTTCGCGCACATCACCCTGACCCGTTCCGAGCGTTCCGCGATCGCCGCACTGGTCACCGAGATGCTGGAGGGTGACATCGCGTAGCCGCGGTGCCGCTGCGTGCAGGGCACGAGCTGAGTTCGGCCAGAACACGAAACTGGGAGGAGACCGTGTCGCGCAATCTTGCGCGCATGTGAATCACAGGGGAAGGCCGAAGGTGTTGTAAATGGCCTTGTCGACGCGGTCGAGGTCGGCGGGATCCAACGTGCCGAGGTGCTCGACGAGAGCGCCTCGGTAGATCCGGGTGATATCGCGGGCGATGTTCAGCCAGCCGGAGGCGGTGCCGATTGTGACTGGAATGGCGGTCAGCCCTCCCGGATCGTCGACAACCAGCGGGACGCCGTAGAGCATGTCAACGGCCCGGTCGTCGATGAGGTACTGAGCCGAGACGAGGACCATCGGACCAATCGGGATCGCACGCGGCCGGTAACGCCAGCACTCACCCCGCCGCACGCCGCCCCCGTCCGGTCAACGCTTCGGCAATCATGTGCTGATGTTCCAGCTCAGCAATGGCCAGATCCTGCCCGTCGTAGGGTTTGCCAGAAAGGCGGCGGTGGACTCCAGGGTCAGGGACATTTTCGTCGTGGCCACCTTTGAAGCGTATCGTTTGATCGCCTCATTTCAAGCGCTTCTCAGCGGGCCGGGGGGTGCGCACTTCGATGACGGCCAGCTCGGGCAGCAGGAAGATCAACTCTGGGGGTCCTCTCCTAGAAGTCCAGCAAGCCCGGGCATTGGCCGCCGCATGACAGCGAAACTCGATGTGGGCGCGCCCAAGGGGCCTACGCTCACCCCATGACCCCGACCGATGACCTCCCTTGCCAACGCTTAGATCAGCGCTCCACAAGGGAAGCTCATACGTCTCCGTCCGGCGTCCACGTGCAGCTCGGCACGTCAGAAACCGTACGAGAACATGAGGAGTCTCTCTTCCGGTTGTACTATGACGCCTTTTCAAGACCACCCTATACATGGCCGGAGCATGGGGAGGGAGAGTTTCGGCGGGGTCTCTCGCGGCTTGCTCGTGACGCCACGCTCGGCATTGTCACCGCGCGGGCCGGAGACGAGCTCATCGGTTTCGCCTACGGCCATACCTTGCGTCCGGATACCCATTGGTGGGACGGCTTCATAACGCCAGTACCCGAGGACGTGACCCAGGAATGGGAGGGACGGACGTTCGCGCTCATTGACTTCGTGGTGGCCGAATCGTGGCGCGGCTATGGAACTGGCCGGAGGCTCCATGACACCCTACTTGGCGACCGTCCTGAATCACGAGCCACGCTCGCGGTGGAGCCCGTTGCCCATGAAACGCGAGCACTCTATGAACGGTGGGGCTGGCGAGTCGTTGGCCGTCTCCGTGGGCCTGCTACCGACTTTGCGCCCGAGTTCGACATCATGGTGCGCGATCTACCGCTTGAGCGCCACTGAGGCCATAGGCGTGCAATCGTTCGTCCAGTCCCCTGAGCACCGAAGGCACTCCACACTGGGCTACTTGGGTACGAGCCGCCTGGACCCGTCCGAAATCCAAGCGCTTCAGCGATTCGGGGACGCAGCCACGGTTGGCCAGGAGCGACCGCGGGACTCGTACATCCGCCGGTAGTGGGCGAGGGTCGGGGCCCCGAACCGGTCGGCCATCCACTTGGTGATCGCCCGCGCGGCGGCCCTACATGGCATTGACCGGAACCCGGACCTCGCCCATGCTGTCGTGCTCGATCCGGCGGAACCCCTTGGCTTTCCTGGCTGCGCCGCGTGGCCCGCCGCTGTCGTCCGCGCTGTTCATCGTGGCGATGACTCTGATCGACTATGGCAGAAGAGGGACCATCTCCTCGCCGGCGCTCTCAATATCGTAATTGACCGAGGAGTAAGCTCGCAGCTTGTTCAGCCGGTGATAGGCATCGATCATGCGCACGGTGCCGGATTTGGATCGCATCACGATCGACTGGGTGGTGCATCCGCCTGGGGTGTAGTGCACACCCCGCAACAGGTCGCCATCGGTCACTCCGGTGGCGCAGAAGAACACGTTGTCCCCGGCAACCAGGTCATCGGTGACGAGCACCCGGTCCAGGTCGTGTCCGGCCGCGATGGCTTTTTCCCGCTCAGCGTCGTCGCGCGGCCATAGGCGAGCCTGCATAGCCCCGCCCATTGACTTCAGGGCCGCCGCCGCGATGATGCCCTCTGGGGTGCCGCCGATACCCATCAGGATGTCGACACCGGTGCCCAGCCGGGCCGCCGAGATGGCGCCGGCGACGTCACCGTCGGAAATGAAGTGGATGCGGGCGCCGGTCGCCCTGACCTGCCGGACGAGCTCGTCGTGTCGCGGCCGGTCAAGAATGCAGACGGTGACATCGGCTACATCAATGGAGCGGGCCTTTGCCACCCGTCGGATGTTCTCCGAGACAGGCGCGGTGATGTCCACCGAGCCAGCGGCCTCCGGGCCGACCGCGATCTTCTCCATGTAAAACACAGAGGACGGATCGAACATCGCTCCGCGTTCGGCCACCGCGAGCACCGCAAGCGCGTTCGGCATGCCCTTGCTCATCAGGGTGGTGCCGTCGATCGGGTCCACCGCGACGTCTAGTTCCGGCCCATCGCCGTTGCCGACCCGCTCGCCGTTGTACAGCATTGGTGCTTCGTCTTTCTCGCCCTCTCCGATGACGACCACGCCGCGCATCGACACCCCGGCGATGAGCTTGCGCATCGCGTCCACAGCGGCTTGGTCCCCGCCGTTCTTATCTCCCCGCCCGACCCACCTCCCGGCGGCCATCGCGGCCGCTTCGGTGACCCGTACCAGTTCCAGAGCCAGGTTGCGATCCGGCGCCTCGGGCCGTCGCATGCTTGATGTCTCCATAAACCTGTGATACTGGCAGATACCGTAAGCGCCTGGGTCCTGGAACGATAACCGCGTTTGTCGGAATCTCGCCCGACATCTCCCCCGACCGCTTCGGTGGGCGCTCGGCGGGCTAACCGGGCTACAGCGGCGGAACTCGTCGGTGCACCGAAGTACTGTCTCCGTCTATGGAACACGCCGCTGCTCTCGTCGAACGAAACCGGCTACTCGGCGAGCTCACCGAGGCCGCCGACAAGTCGCTTCCGGTGCCCCACCTGCCCCGGATGGACGCTGTGTAACCTCGTCACGCACGTTGGGCGGGAGCACCGCTGGGCGGCGGCGATCGTCCGCGATCGAGCCGACGACGACGGTGTGTCGGAGCGGTGCGGACCGATCGGCGTGCGGGCACCCCGTTCCGATGGCGGCGCCTTCGGGTGATCGGCCATATCCTGGGACCCAAATAGCTACGTAACGCCGGAAGTGTAAGAGATCATTCACTCCAAGGCCACTTCGTGTCTTTGGGGTTGGCCTTCGGGCTAAGAAGGGGCAGTTTATGACGCAAGACATCCGTGCGGAAGACGCCGAACAGTACGAGTCACGTACTGACATCGCGGTGTTCGAAGACCAGGGCTACCAAAAACGCCTGGGTAATCGCCAGGTTCAGATGATCGCCATCGGTGGCGCGATCGGCAGCGGTCTGTTCCTCGGCGCTGGTAAGCGGCTATACGAGGCCGGCCCGTCCCTGATGATCATCTATGCGGTGGCCGGGGCGTTCGCCTTCCTGGTGGTGCGGGCGATGGGTGAGATGGTCATGCACCGGCCGACCTCCGGCTCGTTTGTCTCCTACTCCCGGGAGTTCATCGGGGAGAAAGCGGCCTACTTTGCCGGCTGGATGTACTTCCTGAACTGGGCGTGCAGCGGCATGGGCGATGTCACGGCCGCGGCCGTGTACACCCGCTTCTTCTATCCCGACGTGCCGCAGTGGATCCCGGCGCTGATCGCGCTGTCCATTGTGCTGGCGGTGAACTTGGTGTCAGTGAAGTACTTCGGTGAGTTGGAGTTCTGGTTCGCTCTGATCAAAGTGATAGCCCTGGTTGGGTTCATGGTGTTCGCGATCTGGACGCTGATCGCCCGCACCGAGTTAACCCCGGGGCTGTCCACCGGCCCTCAGATGATCTTCGATCACGGTGGATTCTTCCCGAACGGGGCGTGGCCGGCACTGCTGATCTTGCAGGGTGTGGTGTTCGCCTACGCCGGCGTGGAAATGGTCGGTGTGGCCGCCGGTGAGACCGACAACCCACGCAAGATCATCCCGAAGGCGGTCAACTCGGTGGGCTGGCGGATCGCGATCTTCTACGTCGGCTCAGTGTTGCTGTTGACCATGCTGCTGCCGTTCTCGAGTTATTCCGAGGCTGGCAGCCCGTTCGTCACCGTCCTGTCCAAGCTGCACGTCCCCGCCGCCGCCGGGATCATGAACATCGTGCTGATAACCGCCGCGCTGTCCAGCGTGAACTCCGGGCTCTACACCACGGGCCGGGTGCTTCGCTCGTTGGCGTTCAACGGCTCCGCACCGGGCTTCCTGAGCCAGATGAGCCGGCACGGTGTGCCCTACGCCGGGGTGTTGCTCACGGCTCTGATCTATCTCTTCGGGGTCTTCCTCAACCTGGTACTCCCGAAGGAAGCCTTCGAGATCACCACTGAGTTCGCCGCGGTGGGCATTGTTGGTATGTGGTCGATGATTATGATCGCGCATTACGCGATGTGGCGGGCGGCCCAGCGCGGTTTTATCGAGCGCCCGCGGTTCCGGCTGCCCGGCGCTCCGTACACGAACTTCCTGACGCTGGTTTTCCTGCTCGCGGTGCTGGGGTTGACCTGGTTCAACGGATCCACCGGCAGGATCGTGATCGCGGGGATCCCGCCGATCGTGGTGCTGCTGGTGATCGGCTGGATGTTCGCCCGTAAAGAGGTCGCCCGCATCCGTCGCGAAGGCTTCGGCCACCACGACACTCGACACTCACCCGTCGGCGCGGAGTAGGCCGGCTGCCGCGGCTTCGCCGGCTTCGCGTCGCCGCGGCTTCGTCGGCTTCGCCTCGCCGCGAAGTGGGGCGGGGGCGGAGGTCGGCAGGGCGGTGGACCAGCACGGCAATGTCCTGGACATTCTGGTCACCTCTCGGCGGGACGCCAATGCCGCGACCAGGTTCTTGCGCACGCTGCTCAAAGGGACCGCGGTGCGTGCCTGGGTGCTGGTCACTGGCACGCTGGCCAGCTACGGTGTGGCCCACCGGCGGCTGATTCCCGGGGTGGAGCATCGCCGGTCGACGTATCTGAACAACCGAGCCGAGAACTTCCATCAACCGACCAGGCAGCGGGAACGAGCGATGAAAAGGGTTCCGCTCTCCCGGCGGGGCGTAGCGGTTCCTCTCGGTGTTCAGCGGGATATCACCGCACTTCCCGACCCCGCCGCCACCGGCTCACCGCGGCCCAGCACCGACACAAGATGACCACCCGATTCACCACCTGGAACGAGATCGTCGGGCTGCGCACCGCCGCCTGACCACAGGCACTGAACCACGCTTTCGGGGTCAAGACGCCAGTCACCCTCGACTGTCAAACAACCTGACAATGCCATCGTGTCCGAGACGCGTTGACATGGTCAGGTGTTCGGCAGGAGGAGGGTGAGTGGGAACGCTGTGGTGTCGTCGGTGGGCCGGGATAGGTGCAGGGTGGTGTGGAAGGAGCCGTGGGTTTCTTTCTCGTGGGGGTCGTGGCCGGTGGCGGTGACTGCGTCGAGGGCGTACTGCTGTTCGGCGGGGCTGGTGAACCGGCGTTGCGGGAAGGTGCCGGTGGAGATCTCGGTGACCAGCCCCCAGGTGGCCAGTTCGTCGGCGATGGGCTGGTAGGGGCCGGTACGCAGGACGAACGCCGCGACCCACACGGGATGGCGGGCGTTGTCCAGCAGGGGCCGGAACGTGCGGGCGGACAAGAAACTGGCCCCACCGGTGACCGTGATCAGGCGGAGGTGTCTCGCCGCGTGGAGCAGGGCCGGGCTGGGGGCCGTGGTTTCCAGGTTCTCGGCGAACCCGTCGTCCAACAGTCCCACCGCGCGGGCGTAGGCGATCGCGTGACCGGCTGGGTCTAGGCCGATCACGTGGGCCGCCTCGGTCTGAGGGCGTCGGCGGGCGGCGTAGAAAGCCCGGTCGGAGGCGATCAGCTCGGCGGTGGACAGTGCGGCGGTGTCCGGGCCGGTGTAGCGGGCGTGCAACTCGGCCAGGGTCAGGTCATGGTTGAGCAGCGCGGCGTTGATCCCGTAGGAACAGCAGAGGTCCAGCACCGTCACTGGCCGCTCGACCGCACCGTTCGACCCAACCGCGGCAACCAATCGCCGGAACACGCCCTGGGCATGGTGGGGTGTCTGGTACTCGAAGGGGCCCAGCGCGCGAAAGAACGCGCGGGGATCCGGCTCGTCGTAGACGTGGTCGAACCCCGTCCGCGCCCGTTGGCCACGAGCGGCCGAGGGCTCCTGCACGCTCACTTACCCCGCGACATCCATGACAAGGCCACGCGTCGTAGTCACCTCCACAGATCCGATGTCATCACTCACAGTCCCCATCCACCGCATCTCCGCCCGGCGTGTCGGGCCGGAAACACCGTTCGCTGCACAGTCCCCGGTCTCGAAAATACGCACGACGGTGCCTGGGTTGTCAAGCCACACCGTCTGGGTGTTGGTGGTCATGGTCATTCCGAAGCGGTTGGGGTCGGGTTGTCGTGTTCGTACCACCAGTCGTAGGCAGCTACGGTTTCGTCCCACGACGCGGGTATGCAGGTCCTGGACCTGGGTGGGGGTCAGAGATCTCTTGCGGCCCTTGTAGACGCCACGCGCCCATAGCACTACCGGCCGGCCACCTGATCCGGGGAGCAACCCGCCAGATATTCACACAAATCGTCTCCACCATCAATGTCGTCATTGGGTCGAGGCCCTACCATTAACGAGCGTCCTGGATTCATGACTGAACCACTCGGGCCGGCCTTGCTCGGATACGCCATGTGCGCCCCCTAAACGCACGAGCGCAGTGCTCCCCCGACGCTTGGCTAAGTAATACTCGATCAGCTCATCGAGGGTACACAAGGAGGCCTTACCCCCACGGATAGACCGAAACACCCCAGCCCCGTCAACCTGACAATGCCCGCGCTAGTGTTTCGTAATGGAAATTCGTTTACCCGGCTGGCTCACATGGCAGCTAGTCAAGGCAAGATCTTCATGCCGTAAGGATAAACTGACTACCACTACGAGACACTAGGGCGTGCGCTAGGGCAAGCTCTCGATTTCAATCGAGCTATCAAGGCTGAGCAGTGGTTTGGGGTCGTTTGTCACCACTGGCCAGCCGCGTTGCTGGGCGCAGTGCACGACATGCGCGGCGGCAATATCTCGATCCGGATCACCGCTTTGCCCCACGAGCGCACCGAGTGCGCGCGCCTGCGCGGTGTCCAGGGGATCCACGATGGCACACGGCAGGCCGAGCAGGACATCCACGCCGAGTTCGTGGCCTCGGGGATCACCCCACAGGCGCGGGCCAGTGCCGCCGCCGGGATGCTCAACACGATGTTCTCCTCGATCGCGGTCATCACCAAGGCTTCGGCGTACACCGACTGTCCGGTGCAGAAGCCGACGATCGCGCTCACATCGAGGACTCGACCACCGATCACGAAGCGCTACGAAGAGGCGGAAGACCTGCTCGCTGCCGGACCAAGGCGAGGACTTCTTCAGGAGGCGGTCCACCGAACAGCCTGGTGACTTGCGCGAGTGCCCGATCCTTGGCCAGACGACGCCGCACGGCTTCCGCCACGTAGTCAGCCACGCTGCCTTCTGCGCCGCTGCGGGCGGCATCACGCGCTTGCTCGAGGAGCTCGACCGGCAGCTCCACCGACTCCAGCTCGCTGCTCATGGGGGAAGGGTAGCGTGGCATTGTCAGGTTGACGGGGCTGGGGTGTTGGTCGACGTATCTGAACAACCGAGCCGAGAACTTCCATCAACCGACCTGGCAGCGGGAACGAGCGATGAAAAGGGTTCCGCTCCCCCGGCGGGGCGCAGCGGTTCCTTTCGGTGTTCAGCGGGATATCACCGCACTTCCTGACCCCGCCGCCACCGGCTCACCGCGGCCCAGCACCGACACAAGATGACCACCCGATTCACCGCCTGGAACGAGATCGTCGGGCTGCGCACCGCCGCCTGACCACAGGCACTGAACCACGCTTTCGGGGTCAAGACGCCAGTCACCCTCGACTGACAAACAACCTGACAATGCCCGGCAGTCCGAGCTAGCTGGTTTCGTCGCCCTGGTTCAGGACCGCGTTCACTCGCTCCCGGGCGCCAGCCAGCCGCCGCTCGCATAGTCGAGCGAGCTGCTCGCCACGCTCCCACAGCGCGACTGACTCGTCCAGGCTCAACCCGCCGACCTCGAGCGCCTTGACCACCTCAATGAGCTCGTCGCGGGCTTGTTCGTAGCCCAGCTCGTCGCCTAGTGCGTTACCGCTCTCGTCTGCCTGGCCCATCCGGTCATCCTCCTGGACGGCGTGCGCCGCTGAGCGCCAACCCGGTCGGTGTCGGTACGCACCGGGTGTGCCTGGTTATGAGTCGCCCGGTCGTGGGCCGAGCACAACAGCGCCCCGGCCAACGATGCGTCGTAGCCAGCCAGGGCTTGGGCGAACCCGGCGCCATCGCCCTCAGCAAGCGCGTCAGCGATCCAACTCTCGTACCTGGTCAGCCAGTCGCGATGTGGCCGTCCGCGCTCGCCCCACCAATCAGGCCCAGCGCAGACCGCGGCGGTTCCGGATAGCAGCCGCAGCCGTGCCGGGAACTGTTGCCCCGCTGGGCCGCTGCAGCCGCCGAGCAGCTCCCGCCAGCTGTTCCTGGCGCCCCATTCGGCTCGCCTCGCCACGTCGTTCAGTAACTCAAGGTCTAGGAACTCAAGGTTCGGTGACCCACGCCCTGGCCAGTGCCTCGGTTCAGCGGAGATCGTGGCGAGGGTGAACGGTAGGAACGTGGCGGTGTCGTCCATGGCGTCCTCCTCTCGCGTAGGACGGTTGTGTCTGGAGTTAGTCCGGGCCGCGATTGGCCTTGACATTGGGGTGAGCCGCGACGTCCACCCGCGCGTACAGTGAGCCATCGACGAGCCGGATGCGCAGCTGGTCACCGGGGCAGGTTTCACTCGTCGAGCGCAACACGGGCGGCACCGGGTCACCGGTTAGCCGCTGAACCACGGCATACCCCCTGGCCAGGGTGGCCGCCGGCCCGAGACTCGTCAAGCGTGATTGCAGATGGCCCAACTCGCTTTCCCGGGCGGTTAGCCCACGCAGCAGGTCTCGGCGAGCGCTCTCTCTCAGCATCGACACCTCCTGTGCCCGGTTGTCCAGCTTTCGGTGCGGGTCGGCCAGGGCCGGGCGGGCGCGCAACGAGTCCAGCAGCCGGCATTCGCGGTCCACCCAACCGCTCAGCGCGCGCCGTGCTCGGTCGCGCAGGCCGGCGATTCGTGCTGTCTCTTCCGCCAAGTCTGGCACGATTGTCCGCCCGGCCGCTGTCGGAGTAGAACAGCGCAGGTCAGCGACGTGGTCGAGGAGAGGGCTGTCCGGTTCGTGGCCGATCGCGGAGACTACCGGGGTGCGGGCATAGGCTACCGCTCGGCACAGCGCTTCGTCGGAGAACGGCAGCAGGTCCTCCACACTGCCGCCGCCTCGGGCGATCACGATGACGTCGGTTTCCGGGTCCTTGTCCAGCGTGGCCAGTGCTTCCAGCAGTTGTGGGACCGCCAGCGCGCCTTGGGTGGCCGTGTGGCAGATCCGGAATCGCACGGCTGGCCAACGCTGCCGGGCGTTGCTCACCACATCGTGCTCCGCGGCACTGGCGCGCCCGGTGATCAGCCCGATCTGCCTCGGCAGGAACGGCAGCCGGTGCTTCCGCGCAGGATCGAACAACCCTTCGGTGCGTAACCGGGTGCGCAGCCGCTCGATCCGAGCCAGCAGCTCGCCGATACCCACCGCGCGGATCTCGCTCACTCGCAAGCTGAACGTGCCTCGACCGAGGAAGAAGGTCGGCTTGCCATGCACGATCACTCGGTTGCCCTCGGTGATCGGTACCTCGGCGGCCCGGACCAGATCGGCGGGGCAGGTCAGGGTGAGTGAGACGTCAGCGGCGGGGTCGCGCAGCACGAGGAAGGCGGTACTGGTCCCCGGGCGGACGTTGACCTGGGTGAGTTGACCCTCGACCCACACCGCGCCCAGCCGGTCGATCCAACCGGCCACTTTGCGGGCGACCGTGCGGACCGGCCATGGGTGCTCGGGGCTGGTTATGGAATTGATCGCCGGGTCGGTGGTCACGGTGCGCGGCTGGCCCGGGCGTCGCGCGGATTCACCGATCGGTGATGCTCGCTATCCGGTTGGTCAACAACGTCACATAGGAGGGCCGATCCTGGTGGCTGGTTTCCCAGGCCAACAGCGCCCGCAGCTGGGTTAAGTCCATCGACTGGAACCGACCACGCAGCTGGTCCAGCGACCATTGCTCGTACTCCTCAAGCCCGTCTGGCCCGCTGGCCGTGTCGGCCGTTTCGGCTGTTTCGGTCCCGGCGGTGTCCTGCTCGGCATCTCGCGCGATCTGGATGGGCGAGACCTTCCTCGGGGGCGAGACCAGCGGTGTTTCAGTGTCCCACGCGGAGTCCCACGCGGATGGGTCTGGTGCGTCGAGCCTGTCGGACAACCCGTTTGCCGACTGAGTTGGTTCGGTGATCTCGTCTTCGTCGAACCTCGCCCAGCTTGGTGTCTCGGGAACGGGATATAGCGAGCTGAGCACGCGGTCGCCCTTGATCGCCAGCTCAGTGATCCGCTGCTGCACCCGCATCGACGTCTGCAGCGCTTGGCTGACCGCCGTCACCGGCAGCTCAACCAGCTTGCGGGGCAGCTGCTGGGCTTCCTCGATGGCGGTGGCCACCAGGCCAGCGGCGATCCTGATGGGCATGGGCAACGGCGTCATACTGTGCATTCTTACCGGTTTTGACGGCAAACGTGGGGTCTGGTCCGTGCCTGTCGGCGAGTCGAGTTGGCCCTCGGTGCTTCGGGATTGTGGTCAGACCCCTCGCCGGTCGCCCCGTAGGCTGGCGCATATGTCGGGTACCAGACGTGTCCTGTTGGCCAAACCTCGTGGTTACTGCGCTGGGGTAGATAGAGCGGTTGTCGCCGTGGAGAAAGCGTTGGATACCCACGGCGCTCCGGTGTACGTGCGGAAAGAGATCGTGCACAACCGGCACGTGGTAAAGACGCTTGCCGAGCGGGGTGCGGTGTTCGTGGACGAAACGGATCAGGTTCCGGAGGGCGCGATCGTGGTGTTTTCGGCCCATGGCGTTGCTCCGAGCGTGCATGTCCAGGCCGCTGAGCGGGGCTTACGCACGATCGACGCGACCTGTCCGCTGGTGACCAAGGTGCATCAGGAGGCCAAGCGGTTCGCTCGCGACGACTACGACATCTTGTTGGTCGGCCACCACGGGCACGAGGAGGTCGAGGGCACGGCCGGGGAGGCACCTGACCACATACAGCTCGTGGAAAGCGCCGAGGATGTCGCTTCGGTGCGGGTGCGGGATCCGGAGAAAGTGGTGTGGTTGTCTCAGACCACGCTCAGCGTGGACGAGACCATGGAGACGGTTCGGCTGCTGCGCGAGCGTTTCCCCAGCCTGCAGGATCCACCGAGCGACGACATCTGCTACGCCACCCAGAACCGACAGGTCGCGGTGAAGGCGATGGCTCCGCGCTGCGACGTCGTGTTGGTGGTTGGTTCGCGCAACTCGTCGAACTCTAAGCGGCTGGTCGAGGTCGCGCTCTCGGCCGGCGCCGGTGCCAGCTATCTCATCGACTTCGCTGGGGAGATTGACGGCGAGTGGCTGGCCGGGACGGCCACGGTGGGGGTGACCAGCGGAGCCTCGGTGCCTGAGGTGCTGGTCCGAGGTGTACTTGATTACCTGGCGGAGCATGGCTGGACCGATGTTGAAGAGATCAGCACCGCTGAGGAGACGCTGACGTTCTCGCTGCCCCGCGAGCTGCGCCCGCGCCGGGGGATGCAAAGCGAGCATGCCCGCGCGCACAGCTATGGGAGTGCGTGAGATCGAGCTGTCCCGATCCTCCAGTAGTGCCGGCGTCAGGTAGGTGAGAGTGTGGTTTGACCGATGGTTATACTATCGGTGTGACTGTCAAGATCGGTGTGTCGTTGCCGGATGCCACGTACGCCCGCGCGGCCGAGGCGGCGCGGGAGAGTGGGACGACGGTGTCGGGACTGGTGAACGAGGCGTTGCTGGCCGAGTTGGCTCGCCGTGCGGTCGCCGCCCACTTGGCCATGCTTGCCGACGCCGAGGCCGAGAATCCCGATCGGCTTGTCCGGCGCGCGCGAGCCCGTGGCGCGGCGCTGGCCGAGTGGAAGCGGGGGGCGTGAGCTCACCGGCGGCTGGGGCGTGGCCAGCTCAGGGCGATGTGCTGATCTCCGATCCGTCGCCGCTGACCGGGGAACGTGAGCTGTGTGTAGTAGTCTCGGCGAACGTCTATAACGCCGCTGGTCCACGGACCGTGCTGGTCGCGGAGATCGAGACCGGTACCCGGTATCGGGCCACCGCGTTCGCTACCGAGACCGAATACGGTGTCGCGCTGGCCGACCGGGTGATGTGGCAGCCGATCGATCTGCTCGGTGAGCCCTTCGGTCGGCTGGCGCCCGACCAGCGCGAGCGCCTGATCGAGCAGATCATCACGCTCGTTCGTGGACGCTGACGTCGTCAAGAACCCTTGCAACCCGGACGTAGGCTCCGCGAGCGGTTTGAGATCAGTTCGCCTCGACTACGTTGGCATTGCCAGGCCCGGCTGGTCCGGTCGCACGACTTCAGGCCCGCTCGGTGCGCCACCTCACCGAGGTCGCCGCCCTGCTCGACGAACTTCCTTCGCACCGCCGTCACCGCCCGCGCTGGGGGTCATTCATGGGGACACCTGTGGCTTGGCTGTAACGAGGGCGTTCGCGGTGGCGACTTCTGATGTAGGCCGTTACAGGGAATTGGGGGGCGTGGTGAGTGAGGACGGGTGGGTGGAGTTGTCGGATGCGATTGAGGTGGTGCGGGAGCAGTTGATCGCGGCGCAGGCGGTGAGCCGGCGGACGGTGGCGGGGCAGGTGCTGACGTTCTCGGTGGACAAGGTGGTGATCGAGTTCGCGGGTGAGGTGAAGCGGGTTGCCGGAGGCTCGGGTGGGGTGAAGTTCTGGGTAGTTACCGCGGATGCCAAGGGTGAGCGCACGAGCGGTGCCTCGCACAAGGTGACGGTGGAGCTTTGTCCGCGGACGGCTCAAGGTGCGTCGTTCGTGGTGTCTGACGATGCCAACACCCCACCACCGGACTGACCGGCGCGGAGTGCGGGCGTGGCGGTGCGGCGTGAGGTGGAGGTTTACGGCGACTGGCCCGACCATCCGGAAGGTCGGGGGCGCTGGACGTGCGGGTCGGGGTTTCTGCTGGCCGGGCGGTTGGTGCTGACCGCCGCGCATGTGGTGTGCCCGGCCGGAGGGCCGTTGGCGACGGTGAAGGTGCGCGGCGAGTCCGGCGGGTTGGTCGATGCCGCGGTGGTGTGGCAGCGGTGGGTGGACGATGTCGACGTGGCGCTGCTGGAGATCACCGGCCGCGATTGGGTTGAGCCGGTGTGGCGGCATCCGGTGCGGTGGGGCCGGTTGGTCACAACCCGGGCCGGGCAGGGGTGTGAAGCAACGGGGTTTCCGGCGGTGGTGGCGACCCCGCGGCGGCGGGAAACCCATCACGCGATTGGTGTGGTCAACCCGCGGTCGCTGGTCAAGTCGGGGCTGTATGCCGTGGAGGTGACCAATCCGCCGGCCGAGCCCGGTCCGGATGGGTCGGGCTGGCGGGGGATGTGCGGGGCGGCGGTGCTGTGCCGGGGTTTGCTGGTGGGGATCGTCACGGTCGATCCGGCGGGGTTCGCCAGCCGCCGGCTGATCACCGTGCCGATCACCGCCGTGGCCGCCGATCCCGGGTTCGCGCGGGTGGTGGCCGAGCACACCGGGCGGACGCCGATCGTGGAGCCGGTGGAGCTGGCCGGGCTGGCCGAACCGGTGTCGCTTCCGGCGTCGCCGGCGGAGCTGTTGCGCGCCGACGCCGCGACCGCTCCGTTCCGGGCCCGCCCGGAACTGGAGCAGCTGCGGTTGTGGTGCCAGTCCGAGCAGTGGTCGGGGGTGCGGCTGGTGGTCGGTGCCGGGGGTCAGGGCAAGACCCGACTGGCCCGCCACCTCGCCGGCTCGCTCACAGGCCGGGGGTGGGCGACGCTCGTGCTCGGCGAACACGCTACCAGCGAGGACATCGCCGTGCTGGCCCAGGTGGCGGTGCCGACGCTGGTGGTAGTCGACTACGCCGAGGGCCGCACCGCCCAGCTGGACCCGTTGATCGCCGCGCTGGACCAGGCCGAGGCCAAGGTGCGGCTACTGCTGCTGGCCCGCACCGCCGGGGCCTGGCGCACCGACCGGGTCGCCCCCGTTGCGCATCTATCGGTGCTGGCCGATGAGCGCATCGTGGTGAGCTTGGGCCCGGTCGAGCCCGACCCCGACGGGCGGCGGCGCGCCTGGCGAGAGGCCGTCGATGCGCTGGCGTCCCGGTTGGCCGTCCTGGACACCTACCAGGGCATCGCGTGGCCGGACGTCGCCGCCGGGATGGTCGAACCGATCCTAGACGGCGAGCGTTTCCGGACCATCCTGGCCGTGCAGATGCACGCCCTGGCCGCGCTGCTGCACGCCGGGGACCCCGTCCCCACAACGACAGATGCGGCGCGGGATGCGCAGGCGGTGTTGCTGGAGCACGAGGCCCGTTACTGGTCGCGGGTGGCCGACCGGTTCGGGATCACCCTCGCCCCCGCCACCCGGCGGTGCCTAGTCGCCACCGCCACCCTGTGGGGCGCCTCCACCCGAGAAGAGGCGCACCGTGTCCTGGCTACCGCCGTCGGCCCCGCGACCCCCGACGTGGTGACCAACGCCGCGGACTGGCTGGCGACCCTGTATCGGGACAGCGGACGCTACTGGTCGGGGCTGCAGCCCGACCCGCTCGGCGAGTACTTCATCGGCACCACCCTCGGGCCCGGCGGTGACTGCCCGGCCCTGATCAGCGGGCCGATGACCCACGCCAGCCCGGGCCAGCTGGAGCAGGCGCTGACCGTGCTCGGCCGGGCGCACCCGCGGCACCCGCACCTGGCCGAGGTCATCACCGACACCGTCCTGGCCGGCGGGGTGGCCGGGGCGCGGGCGGCAGTCGCGGTCGCGCCCCGCCTCGAGCAGCCCCAACCCGTGCTGGCCGCGCTGGACCGGTTCGTCGACGCCGCCGGTCTCGCCCAGCTGGACGAGCTGTACGCGGTGTTGCCCCGATTCAGCCTGCTGCTGACACAAACCACCCTCCGAACCGCCACGGCTCGGGTCCGGCTGCTGCGCGTCGCAACTGACCAGAACCGTGAGACCTATCTGCCTGCCCTGGCCACCTCGGTGAACAACCTCGCCATCCGGCTGGGTGAGGTTGGGCGGCGGGTGGAGGGGTTGGCCGCCGCCACTGAGGCCGTCGAGCTGCGCCGGGAGTTGGTCGCGCTCAACCGGGATGCCTATCTGCCTGACCTGGCCACCTCGGTGAATAACCTCGCCGTGTACCTGGGTGAGGTTGGGCGGCGGGTGGAGGGGTTGGCCGCTGCCACTGAGGCCGTCGAGCTGTACCGGGAGTTGGTCGCGCTCAACCAGGATGCCTATCTGCCTGCCCTGGCCACCTCGGTAAACAACCTCGCCAACCGGCTTGCTGACGTGGGCCGGCGGGTGGAGGGGTTGGCCGCCGCCACTGAGGCCGTCGAGCTGCGCCGGGAGTTGGTCGCGCTCAACCGGGATGCCTATCTGCCTGACCTGGCCACCTCGGTGAACAACCTCGCCAACCGGCTCGCTGACGTGGGCCGGCGGGTGGAGGGGTTGGCCGCCGCCCGGGAGGCCGCTGAGTTCTACTACGAGTTGGCCCGAACCGATCCCGTCCTGTACGGCCCGCGCGCGGAGCGTGCACGTGAACTAGTCGCGTCCGTGGGGGGTGAGTGAGCCGAAGGCAGAGCACACATCTCTGCGGCTGCTCTGTCGCGCCGACGTGTACTTCGACGCGCGTCCCGCCAACCGAATGGCCTTCCGATCCAGGCCGGCGTGGCCATGCTCGGCGAGTCGGGCGTCTTCCGCGGCTCTCAACGATCTTCGCGCCCCATCCAGCAGGT
>JAFASX010000063.1 GCA_019244295.1 Pseudonocardia sp. | reverse complement strand
ATTCCCCACTGCTGCCTCCCGTAGGAGTCTGGGCCGTGTCTCAGTCCCAGTGTGGCCGGTCGCCCTCTCAGGCCGGCTACCCGTCGTCGCCTTGGTAGGCCATCACCCCACCAACAAGCTGATAGGCCGCGGGCCCATCCCTAGCCGCCAAAGCTTTCCACCCCACAACATGCATCATGAGGTCATATCCAGTATTAGACCCAGTTTCCCAGGCTTATCCCAGAGCTAAGGGCAGGTCACCCACGTGTTACTCACCCGTTCGCCGCTCGTGTACCCCGAAGGGCCTTACCGCTCGACTTGCATGTGTTAAGCACGCCGCCAGCGTTCGTCCTGAGCCAGGATCAAACTCTCCACAGAAAACCCTGAACCCACAAAAAACAACACAAACTGGCATAAACAAACCGTAAAAGCTCAGCGCACTGTTGAGTTCTCAAAAGACACCCGCGCACCGTCACCGACCTCCGTCAGGATGCCGGCTCGGGGGCAACTCCCCTAGTTTACACAGTCCAGGTCCCGGCTGCAACCGGCTGCCCTGCTTATTTTCGAGGATCTTGTCGCTACGAGGAGGTCCTACCGCCGTTTCCGGCTTGTTCGTCCCGCCCTGGCGACGGGGAGAAAGTTACCCAGCGGCCCCCAACAAAGTCAAATCGCCGGGGACCCCTCTCGGCGGGCGGTGTTTCCGCAGGTCAAAGCTGCGACGAACGGTCGCTTCGTGGCTGCGAGGCAAAGTCGACCCCGGCTACGTGCCGTTTCCCGCGACGTAGTACGAGCCATCGTCCGTGCAGCAGATCAGCGGCCGCGGGTACCCAATCCGGCTCGTCGATCTTCGTGTTGTTCACATAGGCACCGCCCTCGGCGACGGTGCGACGGGCCGAACCCTTGCTCGCGGCCAACCCGGATTCGACGAGTAGCTCGATGACGTTGGGGAATATGGCACCGCCGCTCACCGCAACGTTCGCCGATGGGATCTCCGCGAGCGCGGATCGAAGCGTCACCGCATCCAGCTCGTTCAGCTCACCTCGACCGAACAGCGCCTGGCTGGCCGCGATCACTCGTTTGGTCTCGTCCGCGCCATGCACGAGGGTGGTCAGCTCCTCAGCCAGCCGACGTTGCGCCGCTCTGGCCCGCGGACGTGTCGCGGTGAGCTGGTCCAGTTCGGCCAATTCCTGCTGAGGCAGGAACGTGAACAAGCGCAGGTAATGGCCGACCACCGCATCGGCCACGTTGATGAAATACTGGTACCAGGCGTACGGCGAAGTCATTCCCGGGTCCAGCCAGAGGTTACCGCCACCGGTTGACTTGCCGAACTTGCGTCCTTCCGCGTCAGTGACCAGCGGGGTGGTCAGCGCGTGCACCGAGGCGGACTCGACTCGCCGGATCAGATCCACTCCGCCGACAATGTTGCCCCACTGGTCCGAACCGCCGATCTGCAGCCGACAGCCGTACTTGCGGTAGAGCTGCAGGTAGTCATGCGATTGCAGAAGCAGGTAGCTGAACTCGGTGTAGGACATGCCGTCACCGTCCAGCCGGCGTTTGACGGTCTCCCGGCCGAGCATCATGTTAATCGAGAAATGCTTCCCGACATCGCGCAAGAAATCCAGCACCCTGATCCCGCCGGTCCAGTCCAGGTTGTTGACCACGATCGCACCGGTGGGCGAGGAGTCGAACTCCACAAAGCGCTCCAGCTGACCCCGAATTCGGTCGGCCCACTCACTGACCGTGCTCAGCGGATTCAACGCGCGTTCCCCGGTGTCCCGAGGATCACCGATCATGCCCGTGGCTCCGCCAGCCAGCACGATCGGCCGGTGCCCGGCGCGCTGGAAGCGGCTTAAGGTCAACAGCGGCACCAGATTGCCGGCGTGCAGGCTGGGGGCCGTCGGATCGAAGCCGGAGTACAGCGTCACCGGTCCGGCATCGAGGTCGCGGCGCAGCGCGTCCGCGTCGGTACTCTGCGCGATCAGCCCGCGCCAGGCCAACTCGTCGAGAATGTGCTCACTCACGCCCTGGATCATCCTCCATCAGCGCGACCCGATTTCGGCGCAATCGAGCAACCGCCGGTCGGTAGGGGCTCACCGCTGACGAACCATCCAGCCAGAACCGCCATGGGCGGGTCTTTGCCACGGCCACCCCGACGCGCGGACCGGTGCGCACCGAGGACGGGGGCACCGATTCGCCGGCGAACAGCCGCACCGGGGATGTCGGGTCGGTGAGGTCCACCCCGTTGCGTTCTCGGTCCAGCCCGAGCAGCGCGGCCAGCCGGGCCGGGCCCCTGGCCAGCTCGGCGTCTCGGCGGGCGGTGGGCCGTCGGGCGCGCGCCACGGCCAGGTCACTGACCACCTCGCCGGCCCGCAACAACACCGCGCCAGCCACCCCGTCGGTCAGGCACACCACATTCGCGCAGAAGTGCATGCCGTACACGAAGTACGTGTAAAGATGGCCCGCCGGACCCCACATGACGGCGTTGCGCGGGGTGCGACCCCGGTAGGAGTGTGAGGCCGGATCGTCCGCGCCCCGGTAGGCCTCCACCTCCACCAGCCGCACGGCCACTAGACCATCCTCGGTGTCGGCGGCCAACACGCAACCAAGGAGTAGAGCAGCGGCATCGAGGACGTCAACGGCGAGCTCCTCGCGCCGAATCAGCCGGGTCAACGGGTGGCTAGTGCCAGTCGCAGGCAGACCGCCACCCCGGCCATCGCGTTTTCGACTTCGTCGAGTGTCGGGAAGGTCGGCGCCAACCGGATGATCGCGTCATCGGGGTCCTTGCCGTAAGGATGGGTGGCCCCAGCTGGGGTGAGCGCGATGCCAGCGGCCTTGGCCAACCGCACGACCTCCGAGGCGAGCCCGTCCGGCACGGTGAGCGTGACGAAGTATCCGCCGGCTGGATTCGACCAGGAGACCCCGGGGGTGTCCGCGAAGTGCTCGGTGAGCACGCGTCGCACGGCGGCGAACTTGGGGACGAGCAACTCTCGGTGTCGGCGCATGTGCTCGGCGAGACCGTCGGTATCGCGCAGGAACAGGGCGTGCCGCAGATGATTGATCTTGTCCGGCCCGATGGTGCGCAACGCGGCCAGTTTCAGCCACCAGGCGACGTTGACCGGCGAGGCCCCGAGGAACCCGACGCCGCCACCGGCGAAAGTAATCTTTGAAGTGGAGCCGAAGATGAATGGTCGGTCGGCGTGGCCGGCTTCGGTGGCCAAGGCGAGCACATCGGCTATCTGGGCAGGGTTTTCGGTGAGGTGGTGCACCGCGTACGCGTTGTCCCAGATGATTCGGAAATCAGGTGCCGCCGTCGGCATAGCCGCCAGCCGGCGCACCGTCTCATCGGAATAGACAGTTCCGTCGGGGTTGGAGTACTTCGGCACACACCAGATGCCCTTGATCGATGGATCGTCGGCCACCAACCGCTCGACGATGTCCAGCGCTGGGCCGTTCGATGTCATCGGCACCGGGATCAACTCGATGCCCAGCCGCTCGGACAGCGCGAAATGCCGGTCGTACCCGGGCACTGGGGCAAGGAACGCGATACGTGGCTCGTCGACCCAGCGCCGCCGAGCGCCTGGAAGCGGGGTCAGCATCGCGTGCATCAACGTGTCGTGCATCAGCTCCAGGCTCGAATTGCCGAAGGCGATGAGCTGCTCCACCGGCACGTCCAGCACTTCGCTGAAGATCGCCCGCAACTCGGGTAGCCCCTGCAGACCCTGATAATTCCGGACGTCGGTGCCGTCCGCGCTCAAGTACTGGTCAGCCGGCATGGACAGCATCGGTGCCGCCAGATCCAGCTGAGCGGCCGACGGCTTGCCCCGCGTTAGGTTGAGCGACGGGCTCTTGGCCACCAGTGCGTCATAGTCGGCTCGGGCCGCCCGCAGATCCGGGACCGGCGGTGGGACAGCGGAACTCATGCGTTTTCTCCAGTCAACTCATGACGGCGACCGCCGACCCACGCGCGAGCCGAAGCGACAGTCATGCTCAACTCGGCCAGCTGCTGCGCCACTCTTCCCGGCGCGGTGCCGCCCCGGCTATCCCGGGAAGCGATCGAGCCAGCCACCGTGAGCACCTCACGCACCTTAGGGGTGAGCATCGGCGAGGCGGCGGCGAGCTCGGCGTCGGTCAGCTCTTCCAGGCTGACTCCCCGGGCCTCGGCCGCGCGCACGCATCTGCCAGCGGCCTCGTGCGCCGCCCGGAACGGCAGGCCAGCCCGCACCAGCCATTCGGCCACATCGGTGGCCAAGGTAAACCCGGCCGGCGCCAACTCGGCCAGGCGCGCGGTGTGGAAAACCAAGGTGTCCAGCATGCCGGCCATCGCGGGCAGGACCAGCTCCAGTTGATCGGCGGAGTCGAACAGCGGTTCCTTATCCTCCTGCAGGTCCCGGTTGTACGCCAGTGGCTGCGCTTTGAGCGTGGTGAGCAGCCCGGTGAGGTTGCCGATCAGCCGTCCGGCTTTGCCGCGCGCCAGCTCGGCGATGTCCGGGTTCTTCTTCTGCGGCATGATCGAGCTGCCGGTGGAGTACGCGTCATCAAGCCGCACATAGTTGAATTCCACAGTCGCCCACATAATCACTTCTTCGGCGATCCGCGACAGGTCTACCCCGATCATGGCTAGTACAAACGCAGCCTCGGCCGCGATATCGCGCGACGCCGTGCCGTCGATGGAGTTAGCGACCGAACCGGCGAACCCGAGTTCGGCGGCCACCGTTTCCGGATCGAGCCCGAGCGAACTACCGGCCAGCGCACCGGAACCGTATGGCGACACCGACGCGCGGCGGTCGCAGTCGCGCAGCCGGTCCACATCCCGCAGCAGGGCGTGGGCATGCGCGGCGAGGTGGTGGGCCAGCAGGACGGGTTGGGCGTGCTGCAGGTGGGTGCGGCCGGGCATCGGCGCGGTTGGATGCCGACTGGCCTGGGCCAACAGCGCGTCCACCACATCCAGCACGCCGGCCGCCACCCGCCGGGCGGTGTCGCGCCACCACAGCCGCAACAAGGTAGCAATCTGGTCGTTACGAGACCGCCCGGCGCGCAACTTGCCGCCCAGGGCCGCGCCCACCCGCTCGATCAGCCCGCGCTCCAGCGCGGAGTGCACGTCCTCATCACTCGGTACCGCGACGAACACCCCGGACACCGTGTCAGCCTCGAGCGCGTCCAGCCCGGCAAGCATCTCGGCCAGCTCGTCGACAGAAAGCAGACCGGCCCGATGCAGCACCCGGGCATGCGCCCGGGAGCCGGCGAGGTCGTAGCACGCCAGCCGCCAGTCGAAGTGGGTACTTCTCGACAAGGCGACCAGTGCTTCAGACGGGCCGCCGCCGAACCGGCCGCCCCAGAGATTGGCGCCGGTCACGAGGCCCCGAGGTCCCGCTTCGCGGCAATCTTGGACGCCAGGCCCCACAGCTGCACGAACCCCTTGGCCAGCGTCTGGTCGAACGCGTCGCCCTCGTCATAGGTGGCCAGGCTAAAGTCGTAGAGCGACTGCTCGCTGCGCCGGCCGGTCACCACCGCCCGCCCGCCGTGCAAAGTAAGCCGCATATCACCGGACACCGACAGCTGAGACTCGGCGACGAACACGTCCAACGCCCGTTTCAGTGGCGAATACCACAGTCCGTCGTACACCAGCTCGGTCCAGCGTTGCTCCACGGTGCGTTTGAACCGGGCCAGGTCGCGCTCCACGGTGACGTTCTCCAGCTCCTGGTGCGCGGTGATCAACGCGATCGCGCCGGGTGCCTCGTAGATTTCTCGGCTCTTGATGCCGACCAGCCGGTCCTCCACCAGATCCAGCCGCCCGACCCCCTGCGCGCCGGCTCGGGCGTTGAGGCTCTGGATAGCCTGCAGCGGGGTGACGGACTCGCCGTCCAGCGCCACGGGCAACCCATGCTCGAAGGTGATGATCACCTCGTCGGCTTTCCGCGGCGCTGAAGGATCGGCGGTATAGGAGTAGACGTCCTCGATCGGGGCGTTCCAAATGTCTTCGAGGAAACCCGTTTCCACCGCGCGGCCCCAGACATTCTGGTCGATCGAGTATGACGAACGCTTGTTCACTTCGATTGGCAGCGAGCGGTCCTCGGCCCAGGCAATCGCCTTCTCCCTGGTCCAGGCGTAGTCCCGCACCGGGGCCAGCACCGTCAGCTCTGGCGCCAGCGCGCCAACGCCCGCCTCGAAACGCACCTGGTCGTTGCCTTTGCCAGTGCAGCCGTGTGCCACGATCGTGGCGTTGTGGGACTTCGCGGCCGCCACCAGGTGCTTGACGATCAACGGCCGGGACAGCGCGGACACCAGCGGGTAGCGCTGCATGTATAGCGCGTTGGCGGTCAGCGCCGGCATGCAGTACTGCTCGGCGAACTCGTCCCGGGCGTCCGCGACCACCGCCTCTACCGCGCCGCAGGCCAGCGCGCGTTTGCGGATGTCCTCCAGGTCCTCCCCGCCCTGGCCGACGCCCTGGCCGACATCGACCGCGATCGCCACCACCTCGGCGCCGGTCTCCGCCGCGATCCAACCGATCGCCACCGACGTGTCCAGGCCGCCGGAGTAGGCCAGCACCACTCGTTCGGTCATGTCGTCTCTCCTACTCGCCCTGGTGATGTCGTGGTATGCGCGGTATGTGAGGTATGCGCGGCGCCCAGCGCGGCGATCCGCGCCGCCAGCTCGGCGCCGGTCTTTGGCTCTCTGACCACCGCCAGAATCGTGTCGTCGCCGGCGATGGTGCCAACTACGTCATGCAGTGCCGCCCGGTCCAGCGCGCTGGCCAGGAACTGCGCCGCCCCGGGCGGGGTGCGCAGCACGGCGAGGTTCGCGCTGGCCTCCACCGATATCAGCAGCTCACCGAGTAACCGGGCCAACCGAAAGGTCCCGGAGCCAGTGGCCCGCATCGGGTGTCCATCCTCGGGTAACGCGTACACCGACGCCCCGCCGTGTGGGCCACGCAGCTTCACCGCGCCCAGCTCGTCCAGGTCACGGGACAGCGTGGCCTGGGTCACCTCGACCCCTTCGCTGGCCAGGAGAGTGGCCAGCTCGGCCTGGCTGCGGATGGCCCGGTGCGTGATCAGCTCGATGATCCTGGCCTGCCTGGCGACGCGGGTTGGCGTGGTCACGGCTGCTCCAGCAGCCAGGTGAGCAGCGCTTTCTGCACGTGCAGCCGGTTTTCCGCCTCGTCCCATACCGCGCTCGCCGGCCCGTCCAACACTTCGTCGGTGATCTCGTCGCCACGGTGGGCCGGCAGGCAGTGCAACACGATGGCGCCGGGCGTGGCGGCGGCCAGCAGCGTGGCGTTCAACTGGAACGGTTGAAACGGCGCGCGGCGATCCAGACCGTCGGACTCCTGCCCCATCGACGTCCAGGTATCGGTGACCAGCACATCCGCCCCATCCACCGCGGCCGCCGCGTTGTCGAACACGGTGACGCTTGCTCCGGTGCACTCAGCGCGGGCCTTCACATCGGTCAGCACCGAGGGATCGGGGGTGAACCCGGCCGGGGCCCCGATGCGCATGTGCAACCCGGCGGTCACCCCGCCAAGCAGCAGCGAATGCGCTACGTTATTTGCTCCGTCGCCGAGGAAGGCACAGGTCAACCCGGCAAGCCGGCCATGTCGCTCCCGGATGGTGAGCAGATCGGCCAGTACCTGGCATGGGTGGAACGAGTCGGTCAACGCGTTGATCACCGGTACCGAGGCGGCCGCCGCCATCTCGTCGATCCGCGACTGCGCGCCGGTGCGCCACACCACCGCGTCCACATACCGGGACAACACCCGCGCGGTGTCCCCGATCGTTTCCCCCCGCCCCAGCTGGCTGGCCCTGGCATCAATGACCAGCGGCTGGCCGCCGAGCTGCGCAATGCCGACCTCGAACGACACCCTGGTCCGGGTGGACAGCTTGTCGAAGAGCAACGCGACCGAGCGCGGCCCAGCCAGCGAGCGGTGCGCGAACCGGTCCCGCTTCATCTCAGCGGCCAGATCGAGCAGGCCGCGCTGCTCGGTCGGACTCAGGTCGTCGTCGCGCAGGAAGTGCCTAGGCATCGGCGCCACACTCGCTCTCCTGGATACCGTCCAGGATCGCCGGCAAGGCGGCCAGGAACTCACCAGCCTGATCACGAGTCAGGATCAGCGGTGGCGCCAGCCGGAGCCGATCAGCCACCGGGTTGTTGATCAGGAAACCGGCGTTCCGAGCGGCCGCCGCGACCTGCGCCGAGACCGGCACGGTCAACCCGACCCCGATCAGCAGCCCGGCCCCGCTGGCCTGGGTGATCAGCGAGTGCCCCAGCTCATCGATCCCGGTGGCCAACTCCTTGCCGACCCGCGCGGCATTTTCCAACAACCCGTCGGTCTCAATCGTGCGCAGCACCGCCAACGCCGCCGCGCAGCATACCGGGTTGCCCCCGAACGTGGTGCCATGCTGACCGGGTTCAAGCAGCTCAGCGGCCGCGCCAATACCGATGCAGGCGCCGATCGGCAGCCCGCCGGCCAGCCCTTTGGCCAACGTGATCACGTCGGGGGTAACACCGAGAGCTTGGTGAGCGAACCAGTTGCCGGTACGGCCGACCCCGGTCTGCACCTCATCGAGGATCAACAACGCGCCGTGCTGGCGGGTGATCTCCCTGGCCGCCTGCAGGTATCCTTCCGGCGGGACGATCACGCCCGCCTCGCCGAGGATCGGTTCCAACACAACCGCCGCGGTAGCGCCGTCGACGGCCCGCTCCAGGGCGGCCACATCGCCGAACGGCACATGGCTCACGTCGGCCGGTAGCGGCTCGAACGGAGCGCGCTTCGGCTGCTGCCCAGTCAGCGCAAGCGCCCCCATCGTCCGGCCATGGAACGCGTTCTCGGCGGCCACCAACCGAGTGCGGCCAGTCCGTCGGGAGATCTTGAACGCGGCTTCCATCGCTTCGGCGCCTGAGTTGCAGAACAGCGCCCTGGCCGCCCCCGCGCCGAGCAGGTCGATCAGCCGCTCGGCCAGCTCGATAGCGGGCTCAGTGAGGTACAGGTTGGAGGTGTGCCCGAGAGTGGACAGCTGCTGGGTGACGGCCCCGACGATGGCCGGGTGCGCATGGCCGAGTGAGTTGACCGCGATACCAGCCAGTAGGTCCAGGTAACGGCGGCCGTCGGCGTCCCAGACTTCGGCGCCTTTACCGCGCACCAGAGCCAGCGGCGGGGTGCCGTAGTTGTTCATCATCGCGGCCCGCCACCGCGCGCTGAGGTCGGTGCCTTTCATCCCTGGACCACCATCGTTCCGACTCCCTCGCTGGTAAAGATCTCCAACAGCACCGAGTGCGGCACCCGACCGTCGATCACATGCGCCCGCGGCACCCCACCTCGAACAGCGCGCAGGCAGGCTTCCATCTTGGGCGCCATCCCAGCCGTGAGGGAGCCGAGCATCGGCGCCAACTCGGCCGCGGTCAGCTCGCTAACCAGCGAATCAGGGTCAGGGTAGTTGGTGTACAGACCCTCGACGTCGGTCAGCACCACAAGCTTGGCCGCGCCCAACGCCTGAGCCAACGCGGCCGCCGCGCTGTCGGCGTTGATGTTGTAGACGGTTCCGTCCCGGTCCGGCGCCACGCCCGCGACCACCGGAATCCGGCCGGCGGCCAGAATGTCCAGCACCGCCGCCGGCTTGACCTCCACCACGTCGCCGACCAGCCCGATGTCCACCGGTTCGCCGTTCACCAGCGCGGTGCGACGCTCGGCGGTGAATAGTCCAGCATCCTCGCCGGACATACCCACCGCGTACGGGCCGTGCGCGTTGATCAAACCAACCAACTCTCGACCCACCTGCCCCACCAGCACCATCCGCACCACATCAATGGTTTCCGCCGTGGTCACCCGCAGCCCGCCTCGGAACTCCGCTGGCAGCCCGAGCCGATCGAGCATGGCGGTGATTTGCGGGCCGCCGCCATGCACCACCACCGGATGGATTCCGGCCAGCCGCAGGAACACCATGTCCTGGGCGAACGCGGTCTTCAGCTGGTCGTCGATCATGGCGTTGGCGCCGTACTTGATGACGACGATCTTGTCGCGGAAACGCTGCAGCCAGGGCAGCGCCTCGGTCAGGACAGCGGCCTTCTCCCCGGCGTGTTTCAGCCGCTCCCGGGCGATGGTCATGACGAATACAAGCTGTTCTCTTCGACGTAGGCGTAGGAAAGGTCGGTGGTACGGATCTCCGCCGACGCCTCGCCGACGCCCAGCCCGATCTCCACCCGGATGTCCCGACCGGACAGGTCAGCCGTGTGTCGGTCGCCTACCGCCTCGCCGGCTTGGCACAGCGTCACGCCGTTGAGCACGATTTCCAACCGGTATGGATCCAGGTCGGCTTCGGCGTTGCCGACCGCCATCGCTACCCGGCCCCAGTTCGGGTCCGAGCCGAAGAACGCGGTCTTGCAGAGATTGTCCCGCGCCACCGCCCGCGCGGCGGCCAGCGCATCGGTCTCGGTTGCCGCTCCCCGCACCGCGATCGTCACGTGCTTGGTTACCCCCTCGGCGTCGGCCTGCAGCTGGTCGACCAGCTGGGCGCACACGTTAGTCAGAGCGGCGGCCAGCGCGGCTTGCCCGGCCCGGATGTCGGACGCGCCCGAGGCCAGCACCAACGTGGTGTCGTTGGTGGAGGTGCAGCCATCAATGTCCAGCCGGTCGAATGTCCGCCCGGTGGCCGCCCGCAGCGCCGTATCCAACTCGCTCGGGTCGGCCACGGCGTCGGTGGTGAGCACCGCGAGCATGGTGGCCATCGCCGGGGCGATCATCCCGGCTCCCTTGGCGAACCCGCCGACCATCCATCCCGCGTCGGACCGGAACACCGCCTGCTTGGGGTGATGATCGGTGGTGAGGACGGCGGTAGCGGCATCAGTAGCGGCCTGTTCGGTATCCGTCAGCGCGGCCGCCGCCTTGGCGACCCCGGCCAGGACGACCTCGCGGGGCAGTCGGGCACCGATCAGTCCAGTGGAGCAGACCGCCACCTCGACGGCACCGCAGCCCAGCACCTCGGCGGCCCGCTCGGCGGTGGCGTGGGTGGTCTGAAAACCTCGCGGCCCGGTGCATGCGTTGGCGCCACCGGAGTTCAGTACCACCGCGCGCAGCCGGCCGCTGGTTAGCACCTGTCTGGACCAGAGCACCGGCGCGGCCTGGACCTTGTTGCGGGTGAACACCCCGGCGGCGTGTTGGTCCGGGCCATCGTTGACCACCAGGGCGAGGTCGAGCGCGCCGGAATCCTTGATGCCGGCGGCCACCCCGGCGGCCCGGAATCCGGCGGGTGCGGTAATCGTCACGGGGCGACTCCAGTGAGGGGTAGGCCGGTGATCTCCGGCAATCCGACGGCGAGGTTCATGCACTGGACGGCACCGCCGGCGGTGCCTTTGGTGAGGTTGTCGATGGCGGCCACCGCGACCAGCCGGCGCGCGTCCGAGTCGACGGTAACCTGCATCACCACCGTGTTCGCTCCGAGAGTGCTGGCCGTGGAGGGCCAGCTGCCCTCGGGCAGCAGGTGCACGAACGGCTCGTCGGTATAGGCGCGCGTATAGGCCGCACGCACTTCGTCAACACCGGACTGGAGGCGCGCGGTGCAAGTGGCGAGGATTCCCCTGGGCATGGGCGCCAGCAACGGCGTGAAGCTGACGCTCACCGGCCGGCCGGCGACCAGCGAGAGGTTCTGGATCAGCTCGGGCGTGTGCCGGTGCACCCCGCCCACGCTGTAGGCACTCACCGCCCCCATCACCTCGGCCCCGAGCAGGTGCGGCTTGGCCGCCTTGCCGGCCCCTGAGGTTCCGCTTACCGCGGTGATCACGACCTCCGGCTCGACCAGGCCGGCGGACAACGCCGGAGCCAACGCCAGACTCGCGACCGTCGGGTAGCAGCCAGGTGCCGCGACCCGGCGGGCGCCCACCAGTTTCTCGCGTTGGCCGGGCAGTTCAGGCAGCCCGTACGGCCAGCCGCCGGCATAGTGCCCGCCGTACCAGCGTTGCCAGGCCTTAGCATCGGTCAGTCGATGGTCCGCCGCGCAATCGATCACCACCGTGTCCGGACCCAGCTGACTGGCCAAGGCCGCCGAATGCCCGTGCGGCAACGCAAGGAACACCACGTCGTGGCCGGCCAGGTTGGCGAGCTCGGTATCGACCAGCGATCGGTCGGCCAGCGGCAGCAGATGTGGATGGTGCTCCCCGAGCCGGCTGCCGGCGCTTCCGCCAGCGGTCAACGCGCCGATCTCGGCCCGGGGATGGCCAAGCAGCAACCTTAGCAACTCACCCCCGGCGTACCCGCTCGCTCCCGCGACCGCGACTCGAACCATGCGCATAACTATGCACTCTCTTGAACATTCATGCAAGTGCCGAACCATGATCAACGGGCGGGTTCCGGTGGCGCCCGTGACGGTGGCCTCCCCGGCGGCGAATTTCAGCACTCCACCCATAGACTTCAGGAGGGGACCGGAGGAAACCGGAGGAAACCGATGGTCGAGCGCAAGGTGTTCTACGACAGTGTCGTTCCGATCCCCGTCGAATCAGGGCCCGCTCCGCATGGGCTACTGGTTTGCACGGTCGGCCCCGAGCACCGGCGGGAAAGAATGTCGCTGCACTTCTCCCTCGCTCTGCCGAGCGAGCTGGCAGCCGAACTCGAGGCCAAAGTAGCGAAAGGCGAAACGGTTCCACCCGCCGAACTGCGTAGGTATGGCGCCGCGAAGGCCGACGCGGACGCGCTGGTCAAATGGTTGAAGGACAACGGCTTCGAGGTGGAGACGGTTTCCTCGGACAACACGAGCGTCTATGCATCGGCTTCGGTCGAGCAAATCGAGCGGAGCCTCGACGTACGGATGGTCCGGGTCAACCTAGGCGGCTTCACCTACACTGCCGCTCGAAACGCGCCGAGCCTGCCGCTATCGGTCGGCGCCGCCGTCGATGCCATCGGTGGCCTACAGCCGTTCCTGCAGGCACACAAAGGCACCAAACGGCGCCCACCACGCGACGGCAACCGCAACGGGCTCGGGACTTATCTCTGCGCCGGACCGTCGCCGAACATCGCGAACTGCCCACCCTACCTACCCAGCGAGATACGCAAGGTATACAACGCCGATAGCGCCGACCTCGACGGCGCCGGACAGACGATCGCGATCGTGATCGACACCTTCCCGATCGATACCGATATGGAGGCATTCTGGAAACAAAGCGACCTGTCGACGACGCTCTCTCAGCTCAAAAAAGTCAATGTCAAAGGCGGCCAGCTCCCTTCACCGGAAGGCGAGGAAACCCTCGACGCCCAGTGGACCAGCGCCATCGCGCCGGCCGCCAAGATTCGCATCTACGCGACAGGTTCGCTCGCCTTCACCGCGATCGATCGCGCGCTGGATATGATTATCGATGACCTGCCAAATCATCCGGAAATGCGGCAGCTATCGATGAGCTTGGGGCTCGGCGAGCTTTTCTTGAAGGGGCCAGGCGGCGAGGTCGCGACGGAGCACCAGAAGTTCCTGAAGCTCGCCGCCGCCGGAGTCAACGTCTTCGCCTCCAGTGGAGACGGGGGCTCCAACCCCGACCAGACCGGTCACAGCGCCACCGGTCCGGCGCAAGTCGAGTACGAGGCCTCGGATCCGTATGTTGTCGGTGTCGGTGGCACATCCCTCCGGCTCGCCTCGGACGGCACGGTCGCCAGTGAAACCGGCTGGCCGAGCAGCGGTGGCGGCAAGAGCGTGTACTTCCCCCGACCGGACTGGCAGACCGGACCAGGCACCGGCGGCAGCAGCCGGTTGGTGCCCGACGTCAGCGCGGCCGCCGACCCGGACGAAGGCGGCTTCGGGATCCTGTATGGGCAGGTTCAGCAGTTCGGCGGCACCAGCTGGAGCGCACCGATGTGGGCCGGGTTCTGCGCGCTCATCAACTCAGCGCGGATCAAGGCGGGTAAATCGGCCCTGCCATTCCTCAACCCGCTGATCTATCCGCTGGCGAGCACCTGCTTCCGGGACATCGTGGAAGGAAACAACGGCCTGTACGACGCCGCGGTCGGCTACGACCTCGTCACCGGGCTAGGCGTGCCAAACGTGGCGGCGCTGCTTGCGGCATTGCCCTAAACATCGCGCCGACGAGCCGCCAGCAGGAGACTATGAGAGGCGTGATCAGAGCCAAACAGTGGTTTTCGCTGAGCCACATGATGTGGATCGGTCTGCTCGTCCTCACGGTGGGTCTGGGCATCTGGGGTTTCACGGTCGTCAAGCAGGCTGTCCCGCCGACACCGATGGACGTGCTCTACCGCACGGCCAGGCTTTTCACGCTTGATCTGGATGTCGACAAGGGCGTTCGTCCGCCTGCGCAACTGTGGATAGCCGCCGTGCTCGCGCCAGTGCTGCTCATACGTGGCATCGCCGAGCTGTTCCTTGACGGGTTACAAGGAGTGGCTGTGCGGTCGCTGGTACGGCCAGACGTCGTCGTGTTCGGAGCGAATCACCGGAGCGCGGCATTGATCACGTCGGTGGAGCCAGCGGATCTGCGCGGGTGGCGACGATGGTTCAAGGCGATCGTCGTGGTCGACGCGGACGCGAAACAGCTCGCCGAAATCCGCGCCTCCGGTGTTTGGACGGTGCGGGCGGACGGGGAAAGCGTGCCCGCGCTGCGGGGAGCGGCGGTTCATAAGACGAACCACGTCGTCGTGGTCACCGGGGACGACGGGCGTAACGCCTCGATTGCCACCGCGGCGCGGCGACTACCCGGCCGAACCGAGCGTGAAGTCTACGTCGAGATCACCGACCCAGGCGTCGCGCGCACCCTAGAGCACCCAAACGACAAGAAATGGATCACATTCAGCGCGGCCGGTCTTGCGGCGGTCGATGTCATGGACCAACTGGACAAGCTGGACGGTCCACTGCTCGGCGGCGGAGCCGGCAGGCCGGCGTTGGCGATCTTCGGGCGGGGTCCACTGGTCGAGGCGGTCGTCCTCGAGCTGCGCCGCCGACGCCGAGTACAGCTGCTGAGCGACGCCAGTGCTGATCCGGCACGCCCCCGTGTCCTGCTAGTCGGGCCGAACGCCAACCAGCAGCACCAGAACCTACAGGCGCTGCTGGGCAAGGAACTGGACCTATTAGATATCTCAGCGGTCGACGACCCGCTGACCCAAGCAGTAGAGCTGAACCCAGATACCGCACGCGCCCTGCTGGCTCATCAAGCCCGGCGAGTGCTCGTGCTGGTCGCCGACGATCTGACTGGCGGACCGATCGCGCTGACCTTGGCCCGGCATCTGGGGCGAGAGGGCCGCCTAGCGCTGGTCACCGAGTCTCCGACCAGCACGTTCGGAACACAGATCAGGGAGCGAACCAAGGACTCAACCCTGGCGCCGATCCGAGTCTTTCGGGTACCAGAGATCGTCTACGACATGCCGCGGCTGGAACAGCAGCGCACACTCGACCGGCTTAAGCGGGCGCTGCCCGGACCGGACCAAGCCGACAAAGCCCAAAAACTCCTAAGCGAGGGGCTACGGGAAAACCCATTCATGACCTTCGATCCGCCCCAGGTACGAGTACTGAGCAACTACGGGATCGGCGACTTTGTCGCGCTCGCCAAAGCGGGTTTATCACCCGATCTAGGTGCTCCTCGAATGCTCATCAAGATCGGTCGCACGCTACTCGCCAACAACCGAGGTGGGGTCTGGGAAGCATGGTGCGAGGCGGCGCGGTTATCAGCGAACGCCGATGAACTGGCGAAAGCTGAGGTCGGCAACGGGTATGACGCCGAGTCCATCCAGCGCCTTCTCTTGCTGGCACGCTCCCGTCTGGGCGACGCCGACGCACGCCAACAACTCCTCGCCGCCCCTGTTGCCTCAGCCCCAACCGGGGACACAGTCGTGATCGTAGGCGGGACGACACAGGATGCCCCCGCGCAACTACAAAAAATCCTCACCTGGGCACTACGCGACCCCGGCCCCACTTACCCAGGCACCGTCGTCGAGCCTCTCGGAACCACCGGTATTGGGCGGTTGCTTCGGCAAATGGGCCTGCATGTGGTCTCGCCCGGAAACGACCTGGCCTCGGCTCAGCGATACGCACTCGATCTGTGGACTCGACGTGCCCGCGGTGCCTCCGGTGAAGTGCGAGTTCTGGCTGTACCCGGCGAGCTGACGATGTGGCCGCAGCTACAACTATGGCGCACCCTCGGCGCCCGAGTCGGCTGGTTACCGATAGAGCCGATCGACGGGTTCTATCCCGAGCGTCAGCTCCTCGGCGGCGCGGTCGGTGTGGTGGACTTGCCCGTCGACCGGGCCACGGTCCGCGCGTTCCTCCGTCCATCAAAGTGGACCGGAACAGACGCCCAGCGAGAAACGGTCGCCACCGCCGTACACGAGGCCTACGTCCAACACCAAAGTGCTCGAAAACCCCCGGGTGATCCGGCGCTGCGCCCATTCGACCAGCTGCCATCCGATCTGCAAGAGTCCAATCGAGCCGTGGTCGACGACATACCAGCCAAGTTGGCGGCAATCGGGCTGCGGCTACAACTCGGGGTGAGCTGGCCCACATCCTGGACCGAGCACATCGAACTACTCGCCGAAATGGAACACGGACGCTACAACGTCGAACGGCTGCTCGGCGGCTGGGAACCCGGAGCCCGCGACACCGGGCGGTTCCTCTCCCCCTATCTAGTACCGTGGGACAAACTTGAAGACGACACGAAGCAATGGGACCGGGAGCAAATCGAAATCCTCGGCGAGGCCCTACAAAAAACTGGGTTCGGCGTATTGGAGAATCACGCCGCACAGACCTGAGCCGCACAAAACCCGCGCACCACGCGCTGGCGGGCTGAGCGTGACAGTCACCTTCGAGATCGACATGAGAGTGCTTCGATCTTGTTCTAGCCACTCTGACATTGATCTCGCCGAATCTGGCCCCCAGGGATGGCCGGATCCGTCACCCTCGGCGAATGATCAAGGGACCGTTTCGTGGATCTGTGGCAGTTGCGCGGGGACTGGTAACTAAGAACGAGCTGCGTGGCCCGAGATACCAGCGGCTTTACCCGGACGTGTATCTGCCGACCCCAGACGAGCCCCCTGACCTGGCGGCACGTTCTCGGGCCGCGTATCTGTTGGTCGAGCATAGGGACGGGGTGCTCGGCGGCTATTCCTCGGCGATCTTGCTCGGAGCCGACTGCGGCCCACCCAACGCTCGCGCGGAGCTGATCGTCCCCGGCGGGCTACGGGCGCATCCGGGGCTGTTAATACACCGAGCTACCGTTGCCGAGGCTGACCGGTGGCGGTCGCAGGGTTGCTTGGTGACCTCGCCGGAACGTACGGCTTGGGACCTGACCCGACGGCTGGATCTAATGGACGCGGTGGTCGCGGTCGACGCGCTGGCCCGGGTTCGTGCTGGGCACGCCGTCGGCTCCGCTTCCGCAAGCCGGTTCGTTCCGGCTGACCTGCTCCGGCGTCGGGAACTTGAACCGGGCACCCGTGGCATCCGACGCCTCGACCGAGTGGTTGCGCTGGCCAACCCTAAGGCGGAGTCACCGATGGAAACTCGGCTGCGGCTGCTGATCGTGCTCGGCGGGATGCCAACACCCGAGGTGCAATACGCGTTGTATGACGAGTACGGCTTCGTGGTTGCCCGGTTCGACCTGGCCTATCCGGATGCGTTACTGGCCATCGAGTATGACGGACATCAGCATCGGCGGCGTGAGTTCTCCAATGACGACCGTTGGCGGGACGGCGCGACTGGCGATTACGGTTGGCACACCATGCGCTTCGGCCGGGACGACGTACTGGTCTCGGCCGCTCGCACGGTTCAGCTCGTCAGAAACCAGTTAGAGCACCGCCTCCGCCTGCACCGTCGCGCATCGGGATCATCGAGATCGTCATGAGAGTGTTTCGATCTTGTTCTAGCCACTCTGACGCCGATCTCGATGGATCCGAAACGTGTGCGTGGGGTTAGCGCGTTACCAGATCGTTCTCAGCTACCGAACGAGCGTTGGAGTGAATCTCTTCGGCTCGGCTGATGGTCTCGCTGAGTTCCTCATCAAGGTCTTCGGCCCACCCGGCCGCTTCGTCCAACAGCGCAAGCGCATGCTCCGCCAGGGACATCGCGGCAGAGGCGAAGCCTTCGTCGATCAGCTCGGCGACCGCGTCCAGCGCCTCATCAATATCCGCGAGGCACAAGGACGCCTCCCCGTAGTTGACATCGTCGTCGACGACGATCACCCGTTCGAGCCATGCCCGCAACGGCCTCTCGTCGTATGCCTCACGGGCATCCGCGCCAGCCGCGACCTCGAGCCGGGCACGCAGCAGTGGGTCGGCATGCGTGGCCACCAGCAGCTCACCCACCAACCACGCGGGGTCCTGGGTAAGCAGGAACTCACCCAGCCGCTCGTCCTCGGCTGACAGCCGACTCGGCTCACCCGGCTCGCCGGTGCTGTCCAGCCAGGCCAGCGCCATAGCCACGCAGTGCGCGCAGAAGACACCTTCGGTGCCGTGTGGGCAGCTACATGTCCCCTTCAGCCCGGCCGAGGTCAGCTTGAGACGCACAGGGTAGGAGCTCGTGTCGGCCACGACCGCCGTCAGTACCGCGCCATCTATCGCGATCGCGCTTACTCGACCCTCGCCGAAGTACGTTCGCCCGCGCTCGAAGGAACCCGGATCAGTCAGTTGCCGCAGAGAATCTTCGCTCACCTCGATGGCTGCCATGGTTAGCCATGCTGTCACGACCGCTGAACAGCCCTGAGCCGGGGACGCCACTGTCAGGGCAAGCACCAGCTCAGCTGACGGTGGCCGACAACGTAATCACGGTCAGGATGAGCTCGCGCTCGACCAGCCACGATCCCCGTAGTGTACGGTAGGTCGATCCAGCCACCGTCAGCACACGGTCGATTAGGCGCACCGAGAAAGAGCCGTCCGGTTCGAGCACCACCGATGCGTCTTCGAACCCCAGCCACCGCCTGGTCAGCGGAAACCAGATTTTATACGTGCTCTCTTTGGCGCAAAAAAGTAACCGATCCCAATGTACCGGTGACTTATCATCGACCGGAAGAGCGGCGAGTAGCTCTCGCTCCCGCGCGCAACTGACGGAATCGAGCACTCCGTCCGGCAGCGGCGCATTCGGCTCGGCGTCAATACCGATGCCGGTGATATCGGTAGACCGGGCGACCGCCGCCGCTCGGTATCCAGCGCAGTGCGTCATGGAGCCCACGATGCCGTCTGGCCACAGCGGTTCCCGGTGCTTGCCGGGCAGCAAGGGACCCGCCGTCACGTTCAGCGCGGCGAGCGCTTGACGAGCGCAATGGCGGACGGTACCGAACTCCCGCCGTCGTTTTTCCACCGCGCGAGCCACGATCGCGGCTTCGGCGGGGAACATCTCGGAATCGGCGACATCGGCGAAGGCTTCAGCCGTGGCGATTGACGGTGGCACCAGCCGCTCGATCATGACCCATCCTCCAGAATCGGTCTCGCGATTTCGGCCGGTAAGCCCCAGCGGCGCCACTCCCTCGGGTACCCCAGCGATACCTCCTCGAAACGGACACCGTCGTAGACAGTGGAACGTCGAATGTGTAGGTGCCCGTAAACCACGACGGCGACGTGGAAACGTGTGTGCCAATCGGCGGTGAGTTCGGTACCGCACCATTGAGCGAACTCGGGATAGCGCAAAACCCGCGTCGGTTCCCGTACCAGCGGCCAGTGGTTCACCAGCACGAACGGGATATCGGACGACTCAGCCGCCAGCCGGCGCTCGGTTTCGGCAACCCGAGCCCGGCACCAGTCATCCCTGGTCGAGTAGGGGTCGGGGTGAAGTAACAACTCATCCGTACACACCACGCCCGTGCGATACGCGTAGGCCAGAGAGGCGTCTTTGGTGCTCGTGCCCGGCGCATGGAAAGTGTAGTCGTAGAGCAGAAACAGCGGCGCGACCCGAACCGGTCCGCCCGGCCCGGCCCATACCGGGAAAGGATCCTCCGGCGTGTGTACCCCTATTGACCGGCACAGCTGGACAAGGTGCTCGTAGCGGCGAACGCCGCGCAGCTGAACCGAGTCGTCCGACTTCGTCCACAGTTCGTGGTTACCCGGCGCCCAGATAACGCAGGAAAACCGCTCGCGTAACTTTGTTAAAGCCCGCACGACGGCGTCCACGTTCTCGGCGACGTCACCACAAACGATCAGCCAGTCGTACGGTGAGCCAGCGCGTAGTCCATCGACGATGTCATCGTTGTCCTGGTAGTTGATATGCAGGTCGCTCACCGCACGCAAGCGGGGTGCCGATGGGCTCACCCCTGCACGTTAGCAACTGAGACCAGCTGTCGCTCGGCGCCAAGGTCGCGCCGAGGTCAGACCCGGCGTTCGAAACAGCCAAGCCGTGCGCGTCGAGCCGCCCGACCTCCAGGCCTCGCTGGCGGCAGTAGCCGAGAAACCTGGGCAGGGCCGCGCATGTCGAGCGCCATGCGCCGGGAGTGGCGGTCGGGCTGTCCGCGTCGTGCAGCAACACCGTCGCGCCACCGCGCAGGCGGCGGGTGAGCGTGTCGAACACCGACTGTCCGGTCGCGCGGCGGCTCCAGTCCCGGCCCCAGTCCGTCCACAGCACCGGGGTGAGGCCAAGGCGCGACGCGGCCACGATCGCGGCCGAGGTGAACACGCCGTATGGGGGGCGAAACCACCGTGGACGCTGACCGGTCTGTTCCGCCACCAGGTCACACGCCGCGGCTAGCGACCGGTAGGTCGAACGCGGCCCAAGCAACGCGAGGCACCGATGATCCCACCCGTGGATAGCCACCTCGTGTCCTTCGGCGGCCAGTTCACGTCCCAGCGACGAGGCTCGGGCGAACCGGCCACCCAGTACGAAAAAGGTCGCTCGGACGTCCGCCGCGCGCAGTGCGCTCAGCAGGAACGGAGTCGAACGCGGGTCTGGCCCATCGTCAAAGGTCAGGGCAATGTGGCCGGGATCACCTACCCCGGCCAGTTGCGGTGTGAGACAGCGGAGCGGACCGAACGCGGTGACAGCGGGGGCGAGCTCGGCACCTACAGCGGCAAGCACGCCAACCGCGATCCGGTCGATTGAGCTGGTCACTTCGGCTGCGGTGCGGCAGCCACGCCCGGCTCAGGCTGGCACTGGTAGCCCTCGGGCGAGAAGATCGAACTACCAGAGTTGGCCACCCACAGGCTGGCCAGCGCCAGCGCGACGACGCTGGCCACCATGCGCCATACCGGTATCGATCTTCCCCTACCGGTTGACGGCGTTCCCGCCATGCTGGCGACGACGGCGGCCGGGTCCGGCGCGGCGTACAACTCGGCGGTGGCCGCACGCTGCTCACCGATCAGTCCGCCATCGAGCGCGGCGGCCAACATGGTGGCCAGCTCCTGGGGGTTCGCCGGGGTAACGGTCAGCCCGGCCTCGACCAGCGCGGCCGCGTTCGTGTGGCCATGCCCGGGGATACATCGGTAGACCAACACCGGGACTTCGGTGGCCAGCGCTTCCAGGCAGCTGAGCCCTCCGGCGTTGTGTACCACGACATCGACCGCTCCCAACAGGCCAGCCATGTCGTCCACCCAGCCCAGCGCGATCCCAATGCCCAGGCGGGTCAACCGCTCGTAAAGCGCGGTATTGCGACCGCATACCACGACCGGGGTAGCCAGCCCGGAACTCAACACTTCGCGCGCGGTGAGCTCGACATCGCCGACAGCCCACGAGCCGGCCAGAATCAACGCCAGCTCTCCCTGCGCCGGTAGCCCGAACCGCTCCCGGACGCCCGGCCGCGGGCCGGGCGTCCGGGAGACCAACCCGAACGCCGGAGCCACCGCCGGGCTGATTACCACTAGGCCTTTCGCACCCAGCGCCTCAGCCTGCCCGGCGGCGACCTTATGCACAGCGAGGTGGCCGTCAATGCCTGGATGAACCCACAGCCGGTGCACGGAGAAATCGCAAAGATATGTCACCGCCGGCACCGACAACCGCCCGGACTGACGCATGCTCCCGAGCACTTGGCTAGCCAACGGATAAGTGGAGACCACCGCGACGCAACCGTCACCGGTTATCCGCCGAATCCCACCGCTTGCCATCCCGGATAACCACGCGGCGACATCGGACATCCATGGATGCCGGTCCAGCTGGGTGTAAAGCCAATCCCAGGTGCTGGGCGCGTGTTTAAGCTCCAGTGCGTAGGCCCGACGCAACAGTCGGCCGAGCGGACCCGGCAGAAGATCGAGGAAATCACGGCGGTCGACGCGGAAGCCCAACCCGATCAACCGCCGGGCAAGTTCCGCCGCAACCCCGTCGTGACCAGCTCCTATGCTGGCGGAAATGATCACGATACGGCCGTCAGCGGTCCCTGAGGCATAGCCATCCCTACCAGGCAAGATCTGCCTCCCAGCCGCTCACCCACGTATAGTCAACGCTCCTGGCTCAGAGTGGTAACCCTAGTGGATCAAAATTGTGGTCAGCGACCGGTGTGCGAAGAGCGTGCTGAGTATGCGAAGTGAAGGCAGCGATGATACCCACAGCCCCGGGAGCCCGCTCGTCAACCGCGATCGCGTTGTTGTGCTGCGCACTGGTCGGGTTGGCGGCTTGTGGCGCGCCGACGGCCCCGAAGGCGGCAACCGCGCCGGTGATGTTCGGCTCGGTGATCCGAACCGTATCGGCGACTGGGGCATTGTCCGGAGTCAGCACTACCGGCCCCGGCAGCGTCGCGGTGATCCCGTTCAGCGAATCCGACGCCGCCATGATCCGAGTCGGCCAATCCGCCCAGCTGACCTTTGACGCCATTCCGGGGATCCAACTGCACGGCCGCGTCGTCGCGGTCGCGCCGAGCGCGGTGGCGATCTCGGGGGTGACGAGCTACTACGTCACCATCGTGCTTACCGACACCGACGCTCGTCTGCGCATCGGCCAGACCGTGCAGGCATCCGTGGTCACCGCATCCGGGCAGCGCTGACCGGCGCCGGCAGAAGCTGGTGCATCCAGTGGTGAGTGTCCGGGCGGGCTCCCCGCTGGATGTCGGTGAGCAGCGCACGCAGCCGGCTGGTGACCACGCCGGGCGCGCCGTCAGCAATCCGGACCTCACCGCCGACATGCTTGACCCGACCGATCGGAGTGATAACCGCAGCCGTCCCACAGCCGAACACCTCAGTGATCCGCCCGTCGGCCGCGCCCTCCAACCACTCCCGTCCCGATATCCGTCGCTCGGTCACCTGGCAGCTCAGCTCCTTGGCCAACACCAGCAGCGTGTCCCGGGTGACCCCGGCCAGGATGCTGCCGGTGAGTTCCGGGGTCACCACCTCGGCCTGCTCACCCGACCCAAACACGAAGAACAGGTTGTTCGAACCCATCTCGTCGATCCAGGTGCGTTCTTCGGCGTCCAGGTACACCACCTGGGCACAGCCGTGCGCGGCGCCCTCGACCTGCGGGCGCAGCGACGCCGCGTAGTTGCCACCGCACTTCGCGGTACCGGTGCCGCCGATCGCGGCCCGGGTGTACTCGGTGCTCAACCACACATCCACCGGCTTGATGCCACCGGTGAAGTAGGGACCGGCCGGTGAAGCGATCAGCACGTACAGATACTCCGCCGATGGCCGCACCCCGAGCCCGACCTCGGTGGCCAGCATGAACGGCCGCAGATACAGCGACTCTTCACCGCCGGCCGGCGGCACCCAGTGATGGTCAACCGTGACCAACTCACGCAGCGACGCCACAAACAGCTCATCGGGCAGCTCGGCCATGGCCAGCCGGGCGGCTGAGCCACGGAAGCGGGCGGCATTGGCGTCCGGCCGGAACAACGCGATCGAGCCGTCCGGCTGCCGGTAGGCCTTCAGCCCCTCGAAAATCTCCTGGCCATAGTGCAGCACCATGGTCGCCGGGTCGAACGTCAACGGGCCGTAGGGCACCACCCTGGCATCGTGCCAACCCCGCTCGGGGACCCACCGAATGGTGACCATGTGATCGGTGAAGTATCGACCGAAACCCGGTTCGGCAAGGATCTCCGCCCTGCGCTGCGCTGAAACCGGAACCGGGTTGAGATCGTGGGTAAAACCCAGTGACGTCGCGCTCATAGATGCACGGTAGCCCGAACGTCGGGAATAGCCCACAATGAGCGTCCGTCAGTTGAGAACTAGACAGGACACGGAGGTCACGTCGCGCCGGCCTCAACGCACCCGGGACGGCACGAACGGCGGCGCGGTCACGACGGCGGCCAGCCCACGCCCCCGCACATCCACGGTGACCTCCGCGCCCTCACCCAGCCCAGCCGAGGTGTCCAGCAGGGCCAGCGCGATCCCGGTGCGCAGCGTCGGGGAGAACGTGCCAGACGTGGTGCGCCCTACCGGCTGGCCGTTGGCCAACGACACCGCCATGCCCGGCCTGGGTATGCCACGTCCGATCCCACGCAGCCCCCACAGCTGCCGCGCCGGCCCAGCACGTCGCTCCGCTAACAGCGCCGCACGCCCCCAGAACTCCGGCTTCTTCCAGCCAACCGCCCATCCGCAGCGCGCCTGCAGTGGGGTGATCTCCCGCGTCAGGTCCTGGCCATGCAGTGGGTAACCCGCCTCGGTGCGCAAAGTGTCCCTGGCACCGAGGCCGCAGGGCCGGCCACCGACCTCGGCGGCCGCCGCCAGCAGCCGATCCCAGAGCTCGCCCGCGGCGGACCCGGCCAGCACGATCTCATAACCGTGCTCGCCGGTGTAGCCGGTGCGGCAGACCCGAACCGGGCCGGGCTGGTCGGTGAACGACATATAGTCCAGCTCAGCTGGCAGCCCGACGGCGGCCAGCACCTGTGGCGAACGCGAACCCTGCACCGCCAGTACGGCGAGCTCGGTGTGCCGGTCGACGATGGCGACACCGATGGGGGCGGTGGCCGCCAGCCGGTCCAACACCAGCTCGGCGTTGGCCGCGTTCGGCATCAGCAGCAGCTCGTCGTCGCGCACCCGGTAAACAATCAGATCGTCGACCACTCCGCCATCGTCGGCGCAGCACAGGGTGTACTGGGCGCGGCCGTCGCCGATGCGATCGAGGTTGTTGGTCAGGCAGCGGTTGAGATAGTCAGCCGCGCCGGGACCAGTGACGGTCGCGGTGCCCAGGTGGCTGATGTCGAACACCCCGACCGCTTGGCGGACGGCGGTGTGCTCGGCGACCACCCCGCCGGGATAGGACATGGGCATGGTCCAGCCACCGAAAGACGCCATGGTGGCACCCAGCTGGACATGCCGATCGTGCAAGGGACCGCGTCGCGGATCGTCGCTCACTCCGGGCAGGTTATCTCTGGGCCGGTGTCCGGGCTCTCTGGGCCGGTGTCCGGGCCGTATGAAGCCGCCGTCGGGCCGTCTCGGATGGCATCACGACCGACCCACCAGGCCAGTCCAGTGCTGAGCAAGGACCCGACCACCAGCACCGCCGCCGTCACCACCACCTGGGTACGCGGCAGCAGCGCGGCGAGCAGCATACACAGCAGAAATCCCAGCACCGACGTCCATGCCGGCCAGCGCCGCGCGGAAACCGGCAACCGCAGCGCGGCGCAATTGATCACGGCGTAGTAGACCAGCACGCAACAAGCCGACAGGGCCACCGAGGCCGCCGGACCGGCCAGCGCCGCAACCACCACCGAGGCGAGCGCGCCAGCGATGTCCGCCCGCCAGGGGGTGCCGCGCGGGCCCACCGCCGCTAGCCACCGAGGCAGGTCGTGCCGACGGGCCATGGCCAGCACCGTACGGCTGATCCCGGCTAACACGCTGAGCAACGCCGAGGCTGACGCCGCCGCCGCCCCAACCCGGACCAGCACTCCCAGCGCGGGCGCTTCAATAAGCCCGACCGAGGCCGCGAGGGGGGACGTGGTTATGGCGGCCAGCCCGGAAACGCCGAGCGAGCGCAACAGCGAGGCGCCGACCGCCAGGTAGGTGATCAGCGCTATGCCCAGGGCCAGCGGGATAGCTCGCCGCAGGGTACGGGCCGGATCCCGGACCTCTTCACTCAGCGTGGCCATCCGGGCGTATCCGGCGAACGCGAAGAAAATCAGCCCGGCGCCGGTGAGTACGCCGAGCGGAGTGACCGGGGTCACGTTCACTTCGTCGGTCATGGCGGTTAGCGGCTCGGTCGGGCCATGCCGAGCCATGAGCGCCGCCAGCACCACCACCAGCAGCACAGCGAGCACCGAAGGCACCAGCAGCCACGCTCCCCGGGCGGTCCAGCGCACGCCGGCCGTATTCATCGCGCTGACCACCACGATCACCAGTACCGCGAGCCACAGCGAATGCGTGGGCAGCACGTAGCCGACGAACACCCCGGCGGCGGCCGCCGCCGACGCGGTCTTGCCGGCCAGGAACGCCACCCCGGCCAACCGGCCCGCCCACGGCGCCAGCAGCGACCGTCCGTAGAGGTAGCCGCCGCCAGATTCGGGCTGGTTCGCGGCCAGATCGGCGGTGGAGAACGCATTGCAGGCGGCAACGACCCCGGCCAGGACGACCGCGAGCGGCAACCAGCCCCCAGCGGTCCGCGTGGCCGGGGGAAAGACTGTGAAGACTCCGGCACCGAGCATGGAGGCCAAGCCGAGCACCACGGCGTCACCAGTACCGAGCAGGCGGGGCAGCACCTCAGGCACGCCCACAGACTGGCAGCTAGGCTCGCCCGTTCGGACGCACCGCAGTGTCATTACCATCTCAAACAGGAGTCAACAAGACGGTTACCTCCGATCTTCGGTGATTACGTTCGATTAGGAGCGGTGTGTCTAGTCCTGAGTGTGCCCTGGTTGCCGAATCCGCCGCGACCATCGACGCCGACGCGCTGGTCATCGGTCTGCGCTGCGGCGAGGACGGTCCCGCGCTCGCCGGTGGAGCGGACGATGTAGTCGAAGCGTTCGGTGACGCCGACGGCGGGCTGCTCGCCCTGCTCACGCTGGCCGGCGCCACCGGTAAGGCCGACGACATCGTAAAGCTGCCCACCCGTGGGGCGCTCGGCGCCCCGCTGCTGGTCGCCGTCGGTCTCGGCGGGGAGCCGGAGAGCGGCGAGTTTGGAGTGGCGGCGGTCAGCGAGCAGGTGCGGCGGGCATCTGGCGCGGCGGCCCGCGCGCTGGCCGGCACCGCGAGCGCGGCCAGCACGCTGTCTCGGCTGGACCTGGCGGCGGCCGCCGAGGGCGGGCTGCTCGGGGCGTACACGTTCACCGCGTACAAATCGAACGGCAACGGCAAGGGCCCGCTGGGTCGGCTGGGTCTGCTCGTCCCTGGGAACGACGACAACGAGGCCGTCTTGACCAGGGCGCTGACGGTGGCCAGCGCGGTCCGTACCGCGCGAGACCTGATTAACACCCCGCCGAACGACCTCTACCCGGCCAGTTTCGCTGACCGGGCGGCGGACATCGGCGCCGACGCCGGCCTCGAGGTCGAGGTATTCGACGAGCACCGGCTGGCCGAAGCCGGGTACGGCGGTGTGCTGGGGGTCGGCGGCGGCTCGTCTCGCCCGCCTCGGCTGGTCCGGTTGCGGTGGGCGGGCGGTGACGCGCCGGGAGCATCGGTCGCGCTGGTCGGCAAAGGCGTCACCTTCGACACCGGCGGGATCTCGATCAAACCGGCGGCCAACATGGACCACATGACCTCGGACATGTCCGGAGCGGCCGCTGTGATCGCGACCGTCGCGCTGGCCGCGCGGCTGCAGCTGCCGATCACGGTGACCGCGACGGTTCCGATGGCGGAGAACATGCCGTCAGGGACCGCGTACCGGCCAGGTGATGTGCTGAGCATGTACGGCGGCAAAACCGTTGAGGTGCTCAACACCGACGCCGAGGGACGACTCATCCTGGCCGATGCCATTACCAGAGCGGCGGAGGATTCGCCGGACTATCTGATCGAGACGTCCACCTTGACCGGGGCCCAGCTGATCGCGCTGGGCAGCCGGACCGCCGGGATCATGGGCAGCGACGAGTTCCGCGACCGGATCGCCCGGCAAGCCCGGCTGACCGGGGAGGGCGGCTGGCCGATGCCCCTGCCCGACGAGCTGCGCGCGGATCTGGACTCCCGATTGGCCGACCTGGCCAATGTCACCAACCACCGGTGGGGTGGCATGCTCTCGGCCGGAATCTTCCTGCGCGAATTCGTGCCAGACGGGCTGCCATGGGCACACCTGGACATCGCCGGCCCGTCGTTCAACACCGGGGGCCCGTGGGGCTACACCGCCAAAGGCGGTACCGGCGTTCCGGTGCGCACCCTGGCCGCCGTGCTGACCGACATCGCCGAGAACGGCTGAGCGCACGCGGTGAGCCGAAATTCACCCTCGGCAGCCCTACTGCGCGTCACGACGTCGCGCCCGGTCGCGCAGCACCCGCTGCCGGTCGTCGTGTTCCCGCATGCGCTGGGGATAGCCGACCAGCTGGACATCGTAGACCGGGATACGCAGTGCCCGACCCAGCTGACGAGCGCCCCTCGGGCCATCGACTCGCCGCCGAGTCCACTCGCCGTCCTTGTCGACCAGCACCACGGTGGTCTCGGTCACCGTCGTGCGCGGCTCAACGAACGCCTCCACCCCGGTCCGGGCCCTCGCCCATCGAGTGAGATGGTCCACATCCGCCGTCACCGCCCGCCACGGCCCGCCGGCGCGGCCGCGCAACCGATCCATCAGGCCCATGGGTACACCATCCAGGCTCGGGTATCTCTCGGCTAGCCGAGACTTCACAGATACTGGGTCAACGATCGGGACGCTCCGTTTTCTCCCGGCCTCCCTGGTGACAAGATGGCCGCAACGCCGTCCGCGAATCGAGGGCCACGCTCAGGTGCGGTCCTGGCAACTCAGGGAGATGGAAGTGGCCGATAGCACCGCCGACCTGGTGATCCTAGGCGGCGGATCGGGGGGGTACGCTTGCGCGCTGCGCGCGGCTGAGCTCGGGCGGTCCGTCGTGCTGGTCGAGAAGGACAAGCTGGGGGGAACCTGCCTGCACCGAGGCTGCATTCCCACCAAGGCGCTTCTGCATGCCGCCGAGGTCGCCGACGCGGCCCGCGAGGGCGATCAGATCGGCGTGAAGAGCTCGCTGGCCGGCATAGACATGGTCGGGGTCAACTCCTACAAGGACGGAGTGGTTGGGCGGCTGTACAAGGGCCTGCAGAGCTTGGTGTCTTCGCGCGGAATCTCCTATGTGCCGGGCTCGGGCACCTATGTCGCCGACGGACCCGGGGGCGGCGCTGTCGTGGTCGACGGCCAGCGTTACCTCGGCCGTCACGTTGTGCTCGCCACTGGTAGCTATGCCCGTACCCTACCCGGCTTGGAGATCGGCGGCCGCATCATCACCAGCGACCAAGCGCTCACCCTGGACGAGGTGCCCGAGCGAGTGGTGGTACTCGGCGGAGGCGTGATCGGAGTGGAGTTCGCCAGCGTGTGGCGCAGCTTCGGCGCCGATGTCACGGTGGTCGAAGCGCTGCCCCGGCTGGTGCCCAACGAAGACGAGTTCGCCTCCAAGCAGCTCGAGCGCGCGTTCCGCCGCCGCAAGATCAAGGCAAAGACCAGGGTGCGCTTCACCGGCGCTACCCAGAACGACACCGGGGTCACCGTCACCCTCGAATCAGGCGAGACGCTCGGAGGTGATCTGCTGCTGGTCGCGGTCGGTCGAGGCCCGAACACCGCGGGCCACGGTTACGAGGAAGCGGGCGTTCGGATGAACCGGGGCTTCGTGCTCACCGACGAGAGGCTACGCACAAACCTACCGAACGTCTACGCCGTCGGTGACATCGTGCCCGGTCTGCAGCTGGCCCACCGAGGTTTCCAGCAGGGCATCTTCGTGGCCGAGGAGGTCGCGGGACTGAATCCGCCGGTGATCGACGAGGCCGGCATCCCCCGGGTCACCTACTGCGAACCCGAGGTCGCTTCGGTGGGGCTGACCGAGGCGCAGGCCAGAGCGCGCTACGGCGAAGTCCAGACGCTCGTCTACGACCTGGCCGGCAACGGAAAGAGCCAGATCCTGCGCACCGCCGGCGCGGTCAAGCTGGTCAAGGCCGGCGCCAAGGGCACGTCCGGCCCCGTCGTCGGCGTGCACATGGTCGGCGCGAGAGTCGGCGAGCTGATCGGAGAAGCTCAGCTGATCTACAACTGGGACGCCTGCGCGGAGGATGTCGCTCCGCTGATCCATGCCCATCCCACCCAGACCGAGGCGCTCGGCGAAGCCCACCTCGCCCTCGCTGGCAAGCCACTGCACACGCACGGCTGAGGGCCGACACCATCCATCCCGGCATCCGCCCCGCGGACGGTACCGAGCAACAAGGAGTCACAAGCAGCCATGGCTTTCTCCGTCCAGATGCCTGCGCTCGGCGAGAGTGTCAGCGAGGGCACCGTGACCCGCTGGCTCAAGCAAGAGGGCGAGCACGTCGACCTCGACGAACCGCTGCTCGAAGTCTCCACCGACAAAGTCGACACCGAGATCCCATCCCCGGCCGCGGGTGTGCTGCAGCGCATCGTCGTGCCAGAAGACGAGACCGTTGAGGTCGGCGCCGAGCTCGCGGTTATCGCTGACGGCGCGGGGGTGGAAAGCACGATCGGCGGCATCGGGGCGCTCGACGCCGCCGAACCGCCGCGTGAAGAGCCACCGGCCGCCGCGCGGCCCGCCCCGGCGGCCAGCACGGGTGCCGCCGGGGCGGGCCGCCGGGGCGGGCCGCCCAGCGGCCAAAGCGTGGGTTCGCCGGTGACGATGCCGGCCCTGGGCGAGAGCGTCACCGAAGGCACCGTGACCCGATGGCTCAAGCAGGTGGGCGATGCGGTCGAGGTCGACGAACCGCTGCTCGAAGTCTCCACCGACAAGGTCGACACCGAGATCCCATCCCCCGTGGCCGGAACCCTGCTGGAGATCGTCGTAGGCGAGGGCGAAACGGTCGAGGTGGGTGGACGGCTGGCGCTGATCGGTCCGGCGTCAGCCAGCGGCCCCGCCGCCTCAGGCCGCCCGGCCCCGGCCAGCGTCGAGCCGCCACGTCCCCCAGCGGCTCAACCTTCCCCACCGGCACCGCCCTCCCCGGCGCCAGCCGCTTCGCCGTGGCGCGAGCCGGGCAGCGGCACCCCCGCTTCGGACCAACCGGCGCATTCGGCCGAGCCGATCCCGCCGGCTCAGCCGCTCGACGGACCTGAGGTGGACGGCCACAGACCGACCGGCGCGCCCTACGTCACACCCTTGGTACGCAAGCTCGCCGCGGAGCACGACGTAGACCTGACCACGGTGCGGGGCACCGGCGTGGGTGGCCGTATCCGCAAACAGGACGTGCTCGCGGCCGCCGAGAGGATGCGGCCAGTTGAGGCGGTAGCGGTACCCTCAGCGGAGTCGGAAACGGGCGAGCCAGCCCACTCGGTTGAGGAAGCCGCGCCGAGCGCCGCACGGGTCTCAAGCCGTGCACCAGTGCCGAGCGAGCCATCGGCCGGTGAGGCGGCCGCGCTGCGCGGCACCACCCAGAAGCTGTCCCGGCTACGCCGAGTGATCGCCCAACGGATGGTCGAGTCACTGCGGATCTCCGCGCAACTCACCGCGATGGTCGAGGTGGACGTCACCCGAGTGGCCGCGCTACGCCAGCGGTCCAAGACGGCGTTCGAAGCCCGCGAAGGCGTCAAGCTGTCCTTCCTGCCGTTCTTCGTCAAGGCCGCCGTCGAGACGCTGAAGCTGTACCCGCAGGTCAACGCCTCGATCGACACCGAGAAGAACGAGGTTACCTACCACGACGCGGAGCACATCGGGATCGCGGTGGACACCGACCGGGGGCTGGTCGTACCAGTACTGCACAACGCGGGCGACCTGAGCCTGGCTGGTATCGCCCGTAAGATCGCCGATCTCGCCCAGCGCACCCGCACCAATAAGATCAAGCCGGACGAGCTGTCCGGGGGTACCTTCACAATCACTAACATCGGCTCCAGGGGAGCGCTGACCGACACCCCGATCATTAACCAGCCGCAGGTGGCGATCCTGGGCACCGGTGCGGTGGTGAAGCGTCCGGTGGTGGTCACCGACGAGCTCGGGCAGGACTCGATCGCGATCCGGTCGATCGCCGCGCTCGTGCTGACCTACGATCACCGCTTGGTGGACGGCGCCGATGCCGCGCGTTTCCTCGCCTCCGTCAAAGCCAGGGTCGAAGCGGCGGCGTTCGAAGCCGACCTGGGGATATAGGGGTACAGCTGGATGCGGTGCTCGAATTAACGCGGTCGGGTTAGCGCAGTTGGGCGGCGACCCGGGCCGCCACCCGCAACGCGCGCCGCACCCCGCCCAGCGAGGTGCACTTGAGCACCGCGATGTCCGCCGCGCCGCGAAATCAGCGTGATCGGGCAGTTCGGTATCCATGCGCGGCGCATCCATGGGTGACGCAGCCTACCGCTACCGCGCCGGCTGGACCGGGCGGCCACGCCACCTCAGGTCGCGCGCCACCCGCGATTACGCCACCATCGCGTCATGCGCGTCGTGATCGCCGGCTCGTCCGGTCTCATCGGCACTAGCCTGGTTCCCCATCTGCGCCACGGCGGCCACGAAGTGTTACGGTTAGTTCGTCGGTCCCCGAGGGCGCCCGACGAACGCGGCTGGGATCCGCCGGCCGGGCAGCTGCAGAACGGTGCGCTGGACGGGGTTGACGCAATCGTGAACCTCTGTGGGGTAGGGATCTTCGACCGTCGGTGGAGCGAAGCCCACAAGCAAGCCATGAAAGACAGCCGAATTGAGCCGACCGAGGTCCTCGCGGCGGCCGCGGTGACCTATGGCGTAGGTATCCTGGTCAGCGCCTCGGGCGTCAACTACTACGGCGATACCGGCGACCGAGAGGTGGACGAGACCGCCCCCTTGGGCACCGGGTTCTTGGCCGAGTTGTGCCAGGAGTGGGAAGCGGCAACGATCGCGGCGAGCCAGTCCAGCCGGGTGGTGCTGCTGCGCACGGGGCCAGTGCTTTCCCGCTCAGGCGGAATGCTCGGGCGGCTCAAACCGCTGTTTTCCCTGAACCTGGGTGCTCGGGCCGGCAGCGGGCGGCAGTTCATCTCGTGGATCTCGCTAGACGACCAGGTGGGCGCGATCTCGTTCCTGCTGGAGCACCCGGAGGTGTCGGGTCCGGTGAACCTGGTCGGACCGCAGCCGGTGACCAACGCCGAGTTCACCGCGGCCCTTGGCCAGGCGCTACATCGCCCGGCGTCGTTCGTGGTCCCCGCTGTCGCGCTCAAGGCGCTTCTCGGCGCGGGAGTGGCGCAAGAGCTAGCGCTGTCCGGGGCCCGGGCCGTGCCCGCGGTGCTCCAGCGCGCCGGCTATCAATTTCAGCACCCCACCATCGACGAAGCCCTGTCAGCCGCGGTCGGCAGATGACCGCGGAACGCCAGACGTCCTGCCGTGCCGGTTCGGGGCCGTTGGAGCTGCTTCACCTCGGCCGGATTGACTACCAGGCGGCCTGGGACCAGCAGCGAGAGCACGCGACGGCCAGGGCGACTGGCGCCGGACCGGACGTCTTGATGCTGCTGGAACACCCGTCGGTGTATACGGCTGGACGGCGTACTCGCCCGCATGAGCGGCCGATCGACGGAACCCCCGTGATCGACGTCGACCGAGGTGGCAAGATCACCTGGCACGGTCCGGGTCAGTTAGTCGGTTATCCCATCATCCGGCTGGCCGACCCAATCGACGTAGTCGACTATGTCCGACGCCTGGAAGAGGCGCTGATCGCGGTGTGCGCTGGGCTTGGTGTCATCGGCGGGCGGGTGGACGGACGCACCGGGGTGTGGCTGGCCGCCGACTCACGCCGACCCGAGCGCAAGATCGCCGCGATTGGGGTCCGGGTGCAACGCGGAGTGACCCTGCACGGCTTTGCGCTGAACTGCGAGCCCGACCTCGCGGAGTTCAATCGGATCGTGCCCTGCGGGATTACCGACGCCGAAGTGACCTCGCTCAGCGCTGAGCTCGACCGCAGGGTCACCGTCGCCGACGTGCTCGACATCGTGGCGGACGCCGTGCTCGACGCGTTGGACGGGCGATTGCCAGTCCGCGAGCATCCGATCTCCAGCTCCGTTGGGGCGAACCCCGAGCTGGGCCCTAGTCTCGCGGCGGGCGCAGGCCGAGCAGCAGCCGAGTGATCACCTGCTCGAAGTCGGCACGCACCTGCTCGGGGTCGGCGGCGAGCCCGATCGCGGTGGCCGCTCCGGCCAACGCCCCGGAGATCGTACGGGCCAGCGGCTCCAGAGGCAGCCGCTCAATGTCCCCGCTTTCCATTAGGTTCTCCAGCACTGACCGGATCAGGCCCAGCGCGTGCCGTTCTTCGCACTCCCACCAGTCCCCGAACCCCATCACGTGCGGGCCTTCCTGCCAGACCACCCTCCGGTAGACCGGCTCGATACAAAGGTGGAGGAATGTCCGCAGACACGCCAGGCCCACCTCCCACGGCGTGCCTTCCGCGGAATTGAGCTGCGCAACCAACCGCTCGTGGACTTCATCCTCGATCTGGTTGAAGACCGCCCCGAACAACGCCTTCTTTCCGCCAGGAAAGTGGTGGTAGAGCGCGCCTTTGGTGACTCGGGCGACGGCGGCGATCGCGTCCAGCGAGGTCTCGGCGTACCCGCTTTCGGCGAACAACTCACGCGCGCTGCACACCAGCGCCGCGCGAGTGCTCTCCGAGTACTCCTCGCGCCTGGAAGGTCGGGCCGTCGCCCGCTGTGACCTCATCGTCGGCATAAGAGCATCATATTACGTACCCTCGGTACGTAACTGTGGTATGTTTCCGGTGTCAGGTTTGGAACGCTCACCGCACACCAGCTCCGACCGGAACGGAGATCAAGGGAGTAGGAAACCCATGAACGCCAACCAGACACACACCAGCTACGCAGAGCTGAACGCGATCCTCGACCAGGCCCGCCGACCGAGCGATTTGCCTGTCCCCGTTACTGACGCCCAGCTGCGCGCACTCCAGCAACGCTGGAACGCCATGCTGTCCGCCCGCCTTGACGAGACGCTGGAGAATGCCGGGCCTGGGCCGCTGGTCGACGCGGTCGCTGAAACCTGGCGACGACTCGCCGCCGAGCAGCCCGTTCTGCGGGCGGTACTGGACGCCGGATCGCGGCGCCAACCGGTGTTCGGCGCGGCGACGGACACCGAGTCCCGGATGCTCGCCCACACGGCCGGGCTCGTCGGCCTCAACGAGCCCGAGGCCGACGCGGTCCGGGTGGGCGAAGCGTTCCGCGAGCGGATTCGCGGCGCCGCCACCCTACTGGCCTATCCTCACCGCCGGGCCGCCTGACAAAGCGCCCCGGGGTTGCCGTGTCTCTGGTCCCAGAGTGTCGTGAGAGGGGCGGCGTACAGTGGCCTCGTGGCCACTTCCGCGCGAGTCGACCCGAACGGACGCAAGTTGCTGCGACTCGAGGTCCGCAACGCACAGACGCCCGTCGAAGCCAAACCGCCGTGGATCCGGACCAGGGCCCGGATGGGGCCTGCGTTCACCGAGCTCAAGGGCTTGGTGCGGCGCGGCGGCCTGCACACCGTGTGCGAGGAAGCCGGCTGTCCCAACATTTACGAGTGTTGGGAAGACCGCGAGGCCACCTTCCTCATCGGGGGTGACCGGTGCACCCGCCGGTGCGACTTCTGCCAGATCGACACCGGCAAGCCTGCCCCGCTCGACCGGGACGAGCCACGCCGGGTTGCCGAGTCGGTCCGCGCCATGGGCCTGCGGTACTCCACGGTCACCGGAGTGGCGCGCGACGACCTGGCCGACGGCGGTGCCTGGCTGTACGCCGAGACCGTACGCCAGATCCACGCGCTGAACCCGGGCACCGGCGTCGAGCTCCTCATCCCCGACTTCACCGCCAACCCCGATCAGCTCACCGAAGTCTTCTCCGCCCGCCCGGAAGTGCTCGCGCACAACCTGGAGACCGTGCCTCGGATCTTCCGGCGAATCCGCCCGGCGTTCGACTACCGCCGCTCGCTGGGCGTACTGACCGCCGCCCGCGATGCCGGCCTGGTCACCAAGTCGAACCTCATCCTCGGGATGGGCGAGGAACCAGAGGAAGTGACCACCGCGCTGCGCGACCTGCGTGACGCCGGATGCGAGATTATCACCATCACCCAGTACCTGCGCCCATCGAAGCGACACCTTCCCGTGCACCGCTGGGTCAAGCCGGAAGAATTCGTCGAGCATGCCGCAATGGCCGAGCGGACAGGCTTCGCCGGCGTCATGGCCGGGCCGCTCGTCCGTTCATCGTACCGAGCCGGAAAACTATACACCCAAACGTTGGCCAAGCGAGGTGAACGGTTACCCACCGCACTGGAATACGCGATCGACGGTTCCACCGCACAGGAACCCACTTCACTACTCGCACGCTGATTCGCGGCCGTATCCTGGGCACTGCCAAAGCCCCGGGAAAGGCCACCATGTCCGCGAAAGCCATCCCAGACAAGAACAAAGCCGCAAGGGTGGAAGCCGCCCGCACCAGGCGCGCTGAAGCCAAGCAGCGCCGCCAACAGCTCTTCCAGGCATTCAACGCGCAGCGCAAGCAGGACAAGGCGCTCATCCCGATCATGGTCGGGGTCATTTTGGCCGGAGCTGCCGCCGCGTTCGGGATCGGCCTGATCTTCAACTGGCAGTGGATGCTGCTCCCGCTCGGTGTCGCGCTCGGTGTCCTGGCCGCGATCGCCATCCTCGGCCGCCGCATGCAGAGCTCGGTCTACCGCCAGGCCGATGGCCAGCCCGGCGCCGCCGGGTGGGCGCTGGACAACATGCGCGGGCCGTGGCGGGTCACCCAGGGCGCCGCCGGGAACGCTCACTCGGATGCGGTCCACCGGGTACTTGGACGACCCGGCATCATCCTAGTCGGCGAAGGAGCTCCGCACCGAGTACGCGGGCTGCTCTCCCAGGAGAAAAAACGAGTCGCTCGTTTAGTGGGCAAGACCCCGATCTACGACATCATCGTGGGCAACGAGAAAGGCCAGGTGCCGCTGCGCAAGCTGCAGATGCACCTGGCCAAGCTCCCCCGCAACATCACCCCGAAGCAGATGGACGTCCTGGAAGGCCGGCTTAACGCGCTGAACTCGCGTGCGGCCACATTGCCCAAGGGCCCGCTGCCACCGGGCGCGAAGATCCGCGGCATCCAGCGATCGGCCCGCCGACGCTGACCCATCTCGACTCGGTTGGCTGAACCGGACAACCACGATCCGGTCCACCTTCACACAGGCACCAGCCATAGCTGCCCAGTAACGGTAGGGTTACTATAACTTCAGCGGCGGCCAGTTAACATGCGCGAAACATTCAAGTGATGATCGGGCAACAACGCGCGCCTACCTTCGCCCAATTCGGTCCGCGGTCGGTCGGTCCGAGGACGGGCCGAGGTGCGCCACCGTGGGCACCAGCCCGGCTAGTACAGCGTCGATTATGAGGGAGCCAGCAAGGGTGTTCAGCAACTCTGACGAGGTTCTGCGGTTCATTGCCGACGAGGAGGTGAAGTTCGTCGACGTCCGGTTCTGTGACCTGCCGGGTATCATGCAGCACTTCACCGTCCCCGCCGATTACTTCACCGAGGACGTCTACAACGAGGGCCTGGCCTTCGACGGCTCGTCGATCCGAGGCTTCCAGTCCATCCATGAATCGGATATGCAGCTGTTGCCGGATCCGGTGACCGCGCGTGTCGATCCTTTCCGGGTCGAGAAGACCCTGAACATCAACTTCTTCGTGCACGACCCACTCACTCTCGAGCCCTACAGCCGCGACCCGCGCAACGTGGCCCGCAAGGCCGAGCAGTACCTGGCGAGCTCGACAATCGCGGACACCTGCTACTTTGGACCCGAGGCCGAGTTCTACATCTTCGACTCGGTGCGCTTCGACACAACCCCGAATGGCGCGTTCCACCACATCGACTCCGAGGAGGGTTGGTGGAACAGCGGTGCCGAGTCGGAGAATCGCGGATACAAGGTTCCCTACAAGATGGGGTACTTCCCCGTCGCGCCTACTGACCACTTCTCCGACCTGCGCAACGCGATGGTGACCAACCTGATCGGCGCTGGCTTCTCGGTGGAGAAGGCCCACCACGAGGTAGGCACAGCCGGCCAGGCGGAGATCAACTATCGGTTCAACACACTGTTGCACGCGGCGGATGACCTGCAGCTGTACAAGTACATCCTGAAGAACACCGCCTGGGCGGCCGGCAAGACGGTCACGTTCATGCCCAAGCCGCTGTTCGGTGACAATGGGTCTGGCATGCACTGCCACCAGTCGCTGTGGAAGGACGGCGCGCCGCTGTTCCACGACGAGTCAGGCTACGGTGGCATCTCCGACATGTGCCGGCACTACATCGGCGGTTTGCTGCACCACGCGCCGAGCCTGCTGGCGTTCACCAACCCGACGGTGAACTCCTACCACCGGTTGGTGCCCGGCTTCGAGGCACCGGTCAACCTGGTCTACTCCAGCCGCAACCGGTCGGCCTGCGTGCGAATCCCGATCAGCGGCAGCAACCCGAAGGCTAAGCGCCTCGAGTTCCGCTGCCCTGACTCGTCCGGCAACCCGTATCTGGCGTTCTCGGCCATGTTGATGGCCGGCCTGGACGGCGTCAAGAACAAGATCGAGCCGCCGGCCCCGATCGATAAGGACCTCTACGAGCTGCCGCCCGAGGAGGCCGCGAGCGTCCCGCAGGTGCCCGCCAGCCTCAGCGAGGTCATCGACCGTCTGGAGGCCGACCACGAGTACCTGCTTGAGGGTGGCGTGTTCACCCCAGACCTGATCGAGACCTGGATCGCTCTCAAGCGGACGAACGAGATCGACCCGCTGCGGCTGCGTCCGCACCCCTACGAGTTCTCCCTGTACTACGACGTGTAACCGTTACGGGGCTCTGACCTGCGTAGATATCAGCCGGTCACCTCTGTGGTCCGCAGGGAATCCGCACGAGTCGACCAGGACCGCTTCCACTGCGGCCCTGGTCGACTCGACACCCTCGCCGCCTGGGCCCCGAGCGCGTTGGGCTCGGACCCACTGCCCCCACGGTCGCGCTACCGCCGGATCGATCGGCTCGCCGGCTAGCCACTAGTGATCAACAGCACAGCACAGTGGTCGCAGCTTGATCAAACCACTGTGCTGTGCTGTTGATCACCGGCTGCGGTTGGAGAACCTAGCGGACGTGCGGTTTGTCTACCGGCCGCATGTTGCCGGACCGTACGTGCAAGCTGTCGAGCGGCAAAAGTAATCTATGTCACATGTTTTACGGTTGTGTCAGCCGTCTTCACCGTAGCGGGGAGAGCGGTAATGCGAGCCCTCGTCGTCGGCATCGGGCTGGCCGTAGCTGCTGTCCGGCGAACCGTCGTTGTCCGGCGGGCTGTCGTTGTTCCGCGGCTGAGAATTCTCGGCGTTGTGCTGGTTGCTGGCGTTCTGGTCAGGAGCAGCGGGCCGCACGTTTTTGCGCGCCGCGAGCTCTTGCGACGCTCGCACTACCTGGACCTGGTCGCCGATCTGAAGATAGTTGAACCAGGCTTGGGCATCAGAGTCAGCCAGGTGGATGCAACCGCCAGAGGAGCGATGCGGGTCGCCACTGTGGAAGGCGATGCCACCGTCTTCGAAAAATACCGACCAGGGCATCGGCGCTGGTCGTCCGTTGGGCAGCCGCGACTCAGTGCTCTTGAAGTTTTTGTCCTTGCGGTACACACGCAACGAGTGCCCGATAGGGGTCTCTTTTCCATTTCCCCCGGAGGAGATTTTCACCGGACCACGAATGATCTTGCCCTCGTTGAACAGCCATGCCCTTTGTGACTCTAGATCGACGCAGGACTTTGCGGTGATCGTGCACGCTGTCCCGGGTACCAGAGGTGTCTGGCGGGCTTGATCCGCCGCCTCCGACTCGGCGAACGCCGCTCTCGCGAAGTAGGTGCCAGCCAGCCCGCTCAGGCAGAGCACACTCGTTACCACGACAGTGAGCCGTCGTCCATCCAACTGCTTGCCGGTCATTCCCGCCCTTCCGTCCCCACTCACCGGGCTCGGGATATCTCTTGCACTCTCCCCGAGGTATGACGCCCGAGCCGCGTCAAAGTTGCGGTCTTTGCCCTGGCGGAGAGGAAGGCCACACCATCGGCTTACCTGTTGGGCCGCTATGGGACCCAGCGCCATCACCGCGCCGCGATGAGCAGACTACCCAACAGCCACCAACCCCCGAGCACCACCGCGCCCAGCGAGACGATGGTGAACAACCCCACCCAGCCAGCTGCCGGGACACCGGTCAATGCCGCCAGCTGGTCGGCGTCCGAACCCGGCCGGTAGCGCCGGCCTCGGCGCAGCTCGGCCACCGCGCGCACGCCACCGAAGAGCAAGAACCACGCCAGTGTCGTGCAGAAGGCCAGCCGAATCCCCGGAGTGCCATACCAGCCGATCAAGCCAACCATCGCCACGGTAACTAGTACCGCGAAGCCCCCATACACGTTGCGGACATAGACCAGGGTGGCCAGCAGCAGCGCCAGTACCAGCGTGAGCAGCACCCGGGTGTATTGCAGCCGCACCAGCTCTGCTACCCCCAAACCCAGCAACGAGGGGGCCACATAGCCGGCCAACGCCGTGAACACCATCCCCAGGCCGGTGGGGCGGCCCCGAGACACCGTGAGACCGGAGGTGTCCGAATGCAACCGGATACCTGACAATCGCCGGCCGCTCAGCACCGCGACCAAAGCGTGCCCGCCCTCGTGGGCGATCGTGACCGCCGTGCGGCTGAATCGCCAGATCCCGTGCTGGGCGACCGCAACCAACGCCACGAGCGCGGCCGCCACCGTTATCATCTGCGCGGTCACCCGAGCCTCCAGCTCAATCTAGGTGAGCTCAAATCTAGGTGAGCACGCGGCGGTGAACCCGCGCAAACGTGTGCGCGCAGCGCGGGCCGGTCAGCTGGTGCAGCGTTCGAGCACCAGCTCGCGGACTCGCTTGGCGTCGGCTTGGCCTCGGGTGGCCTTCATGACCGCGCCCACGATCGCGCCGGCGGCGGCGATCTTGCCGCCCCGGATTTTCTCCGCGACATCGGGTTGGGCGGCCAGCGCGGAGTCCACGGCGGCGATCAATGCGCTATCGTCGGACACGACGGCCAGGCCACGTGCCGCCACCACATCGTCCGGTGAACCCTCGCCAGCGAGCACCCCATCCACTACCTGGCGGGCCAGGGTGTTACTCAGCTCACCACTGGCCACCAGCTCGATCACTCGAGCCAGCTGAGCTGGGGTGATCGGCAACTCGTCGAGCGGCACACCCCGGGCGTTGGCCTGCTGTGCCAAGTACGAGACCCACCACGACCGGGCTTCACCTGACGGCGCGCCGGCTTCCACCGTGGCCGCGACCAGGTCCAGCGCGCCCGCGTTGACCAGATCGCGCAGCTCCTCGCCGGAAAGCGACCACTCTCGCTGTATCCGCTGACGCCGCTGCCATGGCAGCTCAGGCAGGGTGGCGCGCAGCTGTTCCACCCACTCGGGCGACGGCGCGATCGGCGGGAGGTCGGGCTCGGGAAAGTAGCGGTAGTCTTCGGCGGTTTCCTTGCGCCGACCCGGTGAGGTGCTCCCGCTGGACTCGTCGAAATGCCGAGTCTCCTGGATGACCTTCTCGCCAGCGGCCAGCACGCCAGCCTGCCGGGTCATCTCGAAGCGCACGGCGCGCTCCACCGAGCGCAGCGAGTTGACGTTCTTGGTCTCGGTCCGGGTGCCGAAGGTCACCACGCCTCGCGGCATCAACGACACGTTTGTGTCGCACCGCAACGAGCCCTGGTCCATCCGCACATCGGACACCCCGAGCGCACGTAACAAATCACGCAGCGCGGTGACATACGCCCGAGCCACGATCGGGGCACGGGCGCCAGTGCCGACGATCGGCTTGGTGACGATCTCGATGAGCGGAACGCCGGCGCGGTTGTAGTCCAGCAGCGAGTAATCGGCACCATGAATTCGACCGGTGGTCCCACCAACATGCAGCGACTTGCCGGTGTCCTCCTCCATGTGCGCCCGCTCGATCTCGATCCGGACCGTCGAACCGTCGTCCAGCGTGACGTCCAACCAACCGTGCACCGCGATCGGTTCGTCGTACTGGGAGATCTGGAAGTTCTTCGGCATGTCCGGATAGAAGTAGTTCTTCCGGGCGAACCGGCACCACGGTGCGATCGAGCAGCTCAGCGCCAACCCGATCCGGATCACCGATTCGACGGCCATGCGGTTGACCACCGGCAGCGAGCCGGGCAGGCCAAGACAGGTCGGGCACACCTGGGTATTCGGCTCGGCGCCGAACTTCGTCGAGCAACCGCAGAACATCTTGGTTCGGGTGTTCAGCTCGACATGCACTTCGAGGCCGAGCACCGGGTCGAACCGCTCGACGACCTCGTCGTAATCCATCAGCTCCCGCGTCGCGGCCGTGTTCATGCCCGTACCTCCGATTCGGGCACGCGGTGGATCACCGGGCCACCCTGATCAGCGTCTCGGGCCGCCTCGAACGCCGCCGCCACCCGGTACATCACCGCTTCACCCATCACCGGCGCCATCACCTGCAGACCCGCTGGCAGCCCCTCCTCGGCCAACCCGGAAGGCACTGACATCGCGGCCGTGCCGGCCAGGTTCGCCGGGATCGTCGCCAAGTCGTTGAGGTACATCGCCAACGGGTCGTCCACCTTGTCCCCGATCGGGAAGGCGGTGGTCGGCGCGGTCGGCGACACCAGGACGTCGGCCTGCTCGAACGCCGCCGCGAAGTCGCGGCTGATCAGCGTCCGCACCTTCTGCGCCTGGCCGTAGTACGCCTCGTAGTAGCCCGATGACAGCGCGTAGGTGCCCAGCATGATCCGGCGCTTAACCTCGGGACCGAACCCGGCCTCCCGAGTGGCCGCCATGACCTGCTCGGCGGACTCCTCGAAACCGCTCTGCACCCGCAGCCCGTAGCGCATGGCGTCGAACCGAGCCAGGTTGGACGAAACCTCGCTGGGCAGGATCAGGTAGTAGGCGGCTAACCCGTACTCGAAGTGCGGGCAGTTTACCTCGATCAACTCCGCGCCGAGTTTCTCCAGCATCCGCAACGCCGCATCGAAGCAGCTCTGCACACCCGGTTGGTAGCCCTCCCCACCTAGCTGGCGAACGATCCCGATCCGGATGCCGGACAGATCACCGGCGGCGCCAACCCGCGCCGCGTCGACCACCGCCGGCACCGGCCGGTCGATCGAGGTGGAGTCGAGTGGATCGTGCCCGGCGATCACCTCGTGCAGCAACGCCGCGTCCAGCACGGTACGGGCACACGGCCCGGCCTGGTCGAGAGACGACGCGCAGGCGATGAGACCGTAACGGGAAACCCCGCCGTAGGTCGGCTTGACTCCGACGGTGCCGGTGAACGCGGCGGGCTGGCGGATCGAACCGCCCGTGTCAGTGCCAACCGCCAACGGTGCCTCGAACGCGGCCAGCGCGCTGGCCGATCCGCCGCCGGACCCGCCTGGCACCCGTGAGGTATCCCACGGATTGCGGGTCGGGCCGTAAGCGGAGTATTCGGTCGAGCTGCCCATGGCGAACTCGTCCATGTTGGTCTTGCCCAGGATGGTGATGGCGGCGGCGCGTAGGCGCCGGGTCACTGTGGCGTCGTAGGGCGGGCGCCAGCCTTCGAGGATGCGCGAGCCGGCGGTGGTCGGCATGTCGAGGGTGGTGAAGACATCCTTGAGCGCCAGCGGCACCCCGGCCAATGGGGACGCTGGGGCGCTGCCCACGCCGAGTGCCTCGTCGACCAACGTGGCGGAAGCCAGCGCGGCATCCGCGGCGACGTGCAGGAAGGCATGCACACCCTGATCGGCGCCGCCGTCCACCGCGGCGATGCGGTCCAGGTGCGCCCGGGCTACCTCGACGGCGGACACTTCCCGGGAGTGGATCTTCGCGGCCAGTTCAGCGGCGGTCAGGCGGGTGAGCTCGGTGTTCACGACTCCTCCCCCAGGATCCGAGGCACCCGGAACCGGCCCTCTTCGGCGGCCGGTGCGCCCGCGAGTGCCTGCTGCTGTTCGAGGCCCGGACGCAGCTCGTCCCGGCGGAACACGTTGCTGCGCGGCACGGCGTGCGACGTCGGCGGGATATCGTCAGCGGCGACCTCGCTGATCCGGGCGACCGCGCCGAGGATCACGCCGAGCTGGCCAGCGAACACGTCGAGCTCCGCCTCGGTGACGGCGAGCCGAGCGAGCCGAGCGAGGTGGGCGACCTCGTCCCGGGATATTACCGGCATGTCCCTCCTTGTGACCGCTCTCCAGCGGCCGCCGGATCGGCCAGCTCAGCCTGTCAGCGCGCGGCCCGCTGAAACTGGACTCAAGTGTATGTCCGATGGACGGGTACGACGTTTGGGGGCGTCTGAGCATCTGGGAAAGCAAATGGCGGGAACCCCTGGGGATCACCCCGTTGGGCAGCACATCATGAACAGGTCCCTGACACAATGCCCGGCTGCGGGGCGATGAGGACGCCGCCCACGAGCGGCCACAAGGAGGCGGTGGGAGCGTGTCGTACCTGATCCGGGTTCAGGTCCCGGACCGGCCAGGCATGCTGGGCGCAGTAGCCACCGCGCTGGGGCGAGCCGGGGTGGATATTGTTGGGCTCGATGTGGTCGAGCGGTCCGGCAACATCGCCATAGACGACCTTGCGGTGGAGCTACCCGGCGGTCGTCCGCCGGACGTGTTGATTAGCGTCGTGGAGTCGATTCCAGATGTGTGGGTGGAGTCGGTACGGCCGTATTCCGGCAAGCTCGACACCCATCGTGAGCTGGAATTGATCGAGGAAGTCAGCGGCGATCCCGAGCACGGGCTACAAATCTTCGCCGAAGGTATCCCGCGTATCTTCCGCGCAGGCTGGGCCCTCGTGGTCACCCAGGAGGGCAACCAAGGTTACCGACTAGCGGAAAGTCAGGCGTCGCCGGAAACCAGGGCAGGAAGCTTACCCTGGCTGCCGCTGGCCAAGGCGATCGTGCTCGACCCCCATGTGCACTGGGTGCCAGAACCGTGGTGCGAGCTGGATACCGAGCTAGCCGCCGCGCCGTTCATGGGCCCGGACAAAGCATTGGTGGTCGGCCGGCCGGGAGGCCCGGCGTTCCGCCGGTCCGAACTGGCCCGGCTTACCCATCTCGGCGGGATCGTCGCTACTGTCCTAGGCGGCTGACCCGCCGCCGCCTCGGCGCGGGGTTGATGATGTCCAGCGCGATCTCGACCAGGTCATCGTTGCCCCTGGCCAACCAACCGTCCCGACCAAGTAGCACGTCCTCCAGCCCGATCCGGGCGTCCAGCCCCATCTTGCGGGCATAGTCGAACACCGGCCACGCCCCGGAGTCTTCACCGTGCACCAGCACCGGAACACCGGGTTGCCCGAGCGTACGCACAATGCGGATCGCTTCGGCGACCGCCACGTCCGGCCCGCTCACCGTCGGCTCGGCGACCAGCCGGATCGTGCCGGCTGGCAGACCCGCATTACGAAGCGTGACCGCGTCGCCAGTGGTCCACACCCCCAGCTCGATTCCCATACCCAGCGAATGCGCGGCGGAGCACACCTTTCGCCACTCCGAATCGTGCACATTCACCGCGATCACATCTGGCTTGCCTCGGCCGAGCTTGCCCCACGCCATCACCGCGGCGATCCGGATCTTGGGATCGGGCTGCACCCATCGTGCCGCCGGCACGCCCACCTCGATGCCAGGCACCTCGGCACGGATCGCGGCTACCGCGTCGCCGACGTGTACCGGTTCCAAGGTTTCCAGGCCTTGTGGGCACCGGGGGTGGACGTGCACCGAGGTCACACCATAGCGCGCGATCACTCGCGCATCCCTGGCCAGTTCGTACGGTGTCACAGGCAAAGCCGGATGCACATCTGCCGGACGGGCACCGTTGAGGCAACCTTGCAACACCGAACCTCTCCTCTCCGCCAGGGGACAGCTTAGGCTATTTCCGACTTGGAAAACCACCCAACAAGTCAGGATTGACCCTCGAGTCGAGCGACGCAAGAGCTATCTGCGGGCCTTGTCGCAACAGGAGGGTGAATCCGTCCTCATCCAGCACCGGCACCCCTAACTCACTAGCTTTGTCGGCTTTACTCCCCGGCGACTCGCCGACAATGACGAACGCCGTCTTCTTGGACACCGATCCGGCCGCCCGTCCACCACGTGCGGTAATTGCCTCTTTGGCTTCATCTCGGGAGTAATGCCGCAGGCTCCCGGTCACCACGATCGACATGCCCTCTAGGGTTCGCGGTACCGACTCGTCGCGCTGCTGCGCCAGCCGCACCCCGGCGGCGCGCCACTTCGCCACGACCTCGCGATGCCAGTCCACAGCGAACCAGTCCTGGATCGCGGCCGCAATCGTAGGGCCCACTCCATCGACAGCGGCCAGCGCCGCCCCAGCCGGGTCGTCCCCGGCCGCCGAGGCGGCCGCTTCGATAGCGTCCAGCGAACCGAACTCGCGCGCCAATGCCTGCGCCGCTGTCGGCCCGACATGCCGAATGGACAACCCGACCAGCACTCGCCACAATGGGACGTCTTTTGCGGCACGCAGATTCGCCAGCAGCTTATGTCCGTTCGCGGATAACACACCGGCCTTGGTTCGAAACAGCTCTACCCGCAGCAGATCATCTTCAGTCAGCGCGAATACGTCACCTTCGTCGGTCACGACGCCAGAACTGAGCAACGCGGTGGCCGCCTCATAGCCGAGTATCTCGATGTCGAACGCGCCGCGCCCAGCCATGTGGAACAGTCGCTCACGCAGCTGCGCGGGGCAAGAGCGGGCGTTTGGGCAGCGCAGGTCGACGTCGCCTTCTTTCTCCCTGGCTAGCTCGGTGCCGCACTCCGGGCAGTGCGTCGGCATGACGAACTCACGCTCGCTCCCGCTGCGCATATCCACGATCGGGCCGAGCACCTCAGGGATCACATCGCCGGCCTTGCGGATAACCACCCGATCGCCGACCAACACGCCTTTGCGGCGAACCTCGTCGGCGTTGTGCAGCGTCGCCAGCGACACCGTCGAGCCGGCCACAACCACCGGCTCCATGAACGCGAACGGGGTGACCCGCCCGGTGCGCCCCACGTTGACCCGGATATCCAGCAACGTGGTCGTCGCTTCCTCCGGCGGATACTTGTAGGCGATGGCCCAGCGCGGCGCCCGCGAGGTCGAGCCGAGCCGACGCTGCAGCGCTACCTCGTCGACCTTTACCACGATGCCGTCGATCTCGTGAGCTATGTCGTGGCGGTGCGCCCCCCAGTAGGCCACATGCTCGAGGATGTCGGCCAACCCTCGCTTGATCACTGTATGTTCGGAGACCGGCAACCCCCACGCCTTGAGCGCCTCGTACGCCCCGGACTGGCGCTCCGGGGAGAAGCCCTCGCGCTTGCCCAGGCCATGGCAGATCAATCGAAGGTTGCGGCTGGCGGTTACCCTCGGGTCTTTCTGCCGCAGCGAGCCAGCGGCGGTGTTGCGCGGGTTGGCGAACGGCGGCTTGCCCGACTCGACCAGAGCGGCGTTCAACGCCGCGAAGTCGTCCAGCCGGAAGTACACCTCGCCACGCACCTCGACCAGCGCGGGTACTGGGAACACCTCGGTGGCGGTCAGCTGGTAGGGCACTTCGCGCAGCGTGCGCAGGTTGAGCGTGATGTCCTCGCCGGTTCGCCCGTCGCCTCGGGTGAGCGCCCGGGTCAACACGCCGCCCTCGTAGAGAAGGCTGACCGCCAGACCATCGATCTTCAGCTCGCACAGGTAGTGCAGCTCGTGCCCGACCTCCTTCTCCACCCGCTCGACCCAGGCTTGCAGCTCATCGGGCGAGAATGCGTTGTCCAGGCTGAGCATGCGCTCAAGATGGTTATACGCGGTGAATTCGGTTTCGAACCGGCCGGCCACCCGCTGCGTCGGCGAATCCGGAGTAACCAGCTCGGGATAGCGCCGCTCCAACTCGACCAGCTCATGCCACAGCGCATCGAACTGACCGTCGGAGATCACCGGCGAGCTGAGCACGTAATAGCGGAACTGGTGGGCGGTTACCTCCTTGACCAAGTGGGCATGCTGCTTGCGGGCCCGCGCGAACACGGCCCCGGCACTCTCGGCTGAACTCACCTGTCCAAGGCTAGGCGAGCCCTCTGACAATTCTTCGCTCAGCGAGGGGGAACCAGGTAATCCCGGTGCGCCTGCTCCACGGGCACGACCTGCTTGCCCAGCGGCACCAGCGAGACCGGGATCAGCTTGAGGTTCGCCCAGGCGAGCGGGATACCGATGATCGTGGCAGCCAACCCGATAGCGGTGACCAAGTGCCCCAGCGCGAGCCACCAGCCGGCGACCAAGAACCAGATCACGTTGCCGATCATAGACGCCGCGCCGGCGTCCGGGCGTTCCACGAGGGTGCGGCCGAACGGCCACAGCGTGTAGTCCGCGATGCGGAACGCGGCTAGGCCGAACGGAATTGTCACGATCAGCAAGCAGCAGATCACCCCGGCCACCACGTACCCGATGGCCATCCAGAACCCGCAGACCACCAGCCAGATCACGTTCAGCAGTATGTTCACCCCACCATCGTGCCACCGCGAACGGCCAGCCAGCCGCGTGCCGCTCAGCCGATCAACTCGTCCACCGCGCCGAGCAGGGACACCACCGAGCGCTCCCGAGCGGCGTGCCCCATCAACCCAATCCGCCAGGCCCGGCCGGCGAACTCACCGAGCCCACCGCCAACCTCGATCCCGTACCGCTCCAGCAGCATCCGGCGCAACGGCGCCTCGTCCAGGCCATCCGGGAGTGTGGTGGCGGTGAGCTGAGCCAACCGACCGCCCGCTTCGGCGATCAGCCCGAAGCCGCGTTTGACCAGCGCCTCCTGCAGCTTGCCGCCGACCATGGCATGCCGTGCCCAGACCACTTCCTTGCCCTCGTCCAGCAGCCGAGCCAACCCGGCGTACAGCGCGTAAGCCAGCGTGGACGATGCGGTGTGGTGATAGCGATGGGTGGGCGCCAGGTAGTACTCGTAGAGCAGCCCGAGGTCCAGATAGAACGAGCGCACCGGCACGGTCCGCGCCCGCATCACCTCGACGGCTCTGGGTGACAACGTGACCGGGGCCAGCCCCGGCGGAGCGCCGAGACACTTCTGGCTGACCGAGTAGCAAGCGTCGATCCGCCAGGCGTCCACCCGCAGCTCGCTGCCGCCCAGCGCGGTCACCGCATCCACCAGCAACAACGTCTCGGTGTCCGCTAACGAGGTGAGCGCTGACACGTCGTTGCGCACCCCGGTGGAGGTCTCGGCCGCCACGACGGCCAGCAAGCGGGCGTCCGGGTTGGCGCGCTGTGCATCCAGCAACTCCTCCGGCGGCAACCGGTGGCCCCAGGGCGCGGTGACCCGGACCACCTCGGCGCCACCTCGGCTGGCCACCTCGCACAGCCGTTCGCCGAAGAAGCCGTTAACCCCGACAATGGCTTTCTCCCCAGGCTGCAGCAGGCTGGCCAGGCACGCTTCCATGCCGGCCGACCCGGTACCGCTGACCGGTAAGGTCAGCTCATTCGAGGTGCCGAACACCACACGCAGCTGATCGGCAATGTCGGCCATCAGCGCCAGATAGTCCGGGTCGAGATGGCCGAGCACCGGGCGGCTAAGCGCCTCGGTCGCTTCAGGGTAGGGGTTCGACGGGCCGGGGCCGAGCAACAGCCGGTCAGTGTGTGCACTCACGTCGTATGAGCTTACGGCTCATACGCCACTCACGGAGCCCAGTCCTCGGCCAATGCCTTGCCGAGATCGCGGCACAGCACCATAGCCCGGCGGGCCCATTCCTGGTCCGCGCCAGCCAACCCGCAGGTCGGGGTAGGTACCGCGAGCTCAGCCAGCCGGGCACGCGCGAACCCCACCCGATCGGCCAGCTCCAGCGCCGGGCGGACCAGCTCACGCAGCGTCGGCTCGCGGTCAGCACGCAGCGCCGGCACCAGACCGAGCAAGAGCGGCACGCCAACGTCCCACACCGCGCCGACAGCGTCCAGACTGGCGGTGTCGGCACCGATCAGCCTGGCATCCAGCGAGAGCGCGCCGGCACCGGCGGCCCGCAGCAGCGCGACCGGCGCCCCGGCCGCGCAACAGTGCACGATCACCGGCGCGGGCAGCGCTTCGATCACCTCGCGCAGTTGCTGCTCAGCCTCAGGAGCGGGCACGGCTTCGACGGTGCCGAACCCGGACGCGGTGGGCAGCGAGCCGGCCAGGACCGCCGGTAGGGCCGGCTCGTCAAGCTGAACGGTGACCTGAGCACCGGTGCGGGCGGCCACCTCGGCCGCGTGGGCGGCCAGTCCCTCGGCCAAGCTGACAGCGAACTCGCGGCGGGCGCCCCGGTCGGTCAGCACCCGGTGACCGCTGCGCAACTCGACGCCGGCGGCGAGCGTCCACGGCCCGGCGGCCTGCACCTTCACCCAGTCCGGCCGGATGGCGGCCAATGCCTCCTCCAACGCGTCCAGGTCGATCCGCAGCAGGTCGACGCCACGGCGGTGCTCCCGGCCGGGACGGGCGGTGACCCGGTAACCCGACGGTGTCACCTCGGTGGCCAGGTCCACCAGCAGCGCGGCGGTACGCCCGATGAGGTCAGCCCCCACCCCCCGGCTGGGCAGCTCCGGCAGGTGCGGCAGGTCGGGCAACTCGCTGGCCACGGTGCGGGCGGCCTCCAGCGCATCGGTGCCGGGCATAGATCCGATTCCAGTAGCGGTACCCCGAGGCCAGTACGGCGTGCTTTCCACAGCCGGTGTTTATCAGGGGCCGCGCTCCCGCTGTATGGTGACCGCCGCTGACTGCCTGAACTGATGAGACGACAGGGTAACCGTGAGCCTCAGCCGCCGCGAGGTGTTGCGCCTGGGAGGACTGGCCGCGTGTGCCGCTGTGGCGGCGTGCGCAAGTCCCCGGCCGGCGGCGCCGGGAGATCTCGACCTCATCGTCGCCGCCTACCGCGAGCTGCAAATCGGCACGAACCGCCCGTCCCCGGCCCGAGCCAAGGCGCTCGCCGCGCTGGACGAACCGGCCGGCCGTTTCGACGCCGCGATGAACCTCACCGGTGGCGCGCTCTGGCCCGACCTGCCGTTCCGCCTAGACACGAGCACCGTCGGGCACCTGTACTACCGGCTGCGCACCGTCGCGGTGGCCTGGCCAACCCCGGGATCGGCTATGTCTGCCCGCGCTGAACTGCCCCAGCGCATCAGCGTCGCGCTGGAGCTCCTGTACCGCAACCAATACCACGAACAGCTGCCGGAGCGGGGCAACTGGTACCTGTATGAGATTGGCGTTCCGTACTTGCTGTTGCAAATCTTGGTGACGCTGGGTGACCGAGTAGCCGCCCCGGACCGGGAGCGCTACTTGCGTCCGGTACTGCGTTTCGTCGCCGATCCGAATCGGCGCACCTCAACCGGTGCCGTCGAAACCGGTGCGAACCGAGCGGATAAGGCGCTGATCGCGGTCGTCTCCGGCGCGCTCGCCGGCGACGCCGCTCGGGTGGCCGCCGGCATCGCCGCAGTCACCGACACGGCGGGAAACGGCCAGGCCAGCGTGATCAGACCAGTAACCGTGGGTGACGGCTTCCACCCTGACGGGTCGTTCCTGCAACACGACCGGGTCCCCTACTCGGGCCACTATGGCTTGGTGCTGCTCAAAGCGATGGCGGCGCTGCTGCGAGTTACCTCAGCGGTACAGGATCCGGCCCTGCGGCTTACCCCGCGGGTACGCGATCAGATCATCCACACCGTCGCCGATGTGTTCGAACCATTCGTGGCCGATGGGGCCGTGATGGAGCCGATCCGCGGCCGGATGCTCTCCCGCCAGGACGAGACTGGGCGCGATGCCGGCCAGCAGCTCGTTTCCTCGGTGGCGCTGCTGGCCAAGTCAGGGGCCGAGCCCGATCGCACCCAACTGGCCGGCTTGGCCGCGCGATGGATCGCCGACGGCGCCGACGCGGCGGATCCGCGGATCGCTGGCGGCGTGCCCGAGGTAGAGCACGCCGAGGCGCTGCTAGGCGACGCGACCGTCCCGGCCACCCCGCCACCGCCGATCCACCGGGTGTTCAGCCAGATGGACCGCATGGTGCATCGCACCGCGCGGTGGTCGGCCTCGCTCGGCCTGAGTTCCACCCGGATCACCCGCTATGAGGCAATCAACGGCCAGAACAAACATGGCTGGTTCACCGGCGACGGCGTGCTCTACCTGTTCCTGCCCACCCAGCGCACCCATTACAGCGACGCGTACTGGCCCACCGTCGATGCCACACTACTGCCTAGCACGACGGAGAAGGCCTCCCCGCCGCCACCGCTGCTGACCGATCGGCCGACCACGCCCAACGCGTTCGCCGGCGGGGTGCGGTTCGACGCCGGCCACGGCGCGCACGGACTGGATTTCACCAGCCAAGACGGCACGTTGACCGCGAAGAAGGCCTGGTTTTTCACCTCGGACGCGGTGTTGTGCTTGGGCGCTGGGATCACTGACCGCTCGGGCGCGCCGATCCGCACTACAGTGGAGAACCGCAACCTCGGCGAGAACGCCACCACCAGGCTGCTGATCGACGGTGAGCTCGGCCCGACCCTCCCCGGCCCGACGATCACCCGCGTGAGCCCCCGGTGGTTTCACCTGGATGGGATCGCCGGCTATGTGCTGCTCGACCCGACGCCGACCAGTGTTACCGTGCTGCGCGAGGATCGCACGGGCAGCTGGAGCGACATCGACACCGGCGAAGACACCCGAGGCACCGCCGTCCGCTACACCCGCCGCTACCAGCAGCTACGGCTGGAGCACGGGGTCAATCCGGCGGATGCCACGTACGCATGGGCGGTGCTTCCCGGCGCGGGCGCCGATGACACCTGGACCACCCCGGGTTTGATGGAGGCCCTCGGTTCTGGGAAGGATCATGGGCATGGCAACGGTGACAAAACACCCGGTGGAACTGAAGCAGCGCGCGGTGGCGATGGCGCGCGAGCTGGAACGAGAGTTGGGATCAAGCCGTGGGGCGATCGCCCGGGTGGCCACCCAGCTGGGGTTGAACCCAGAGACGTTGCGGGGCTGGGTCCGCCAGGACGACAAGGGGCGTCGGCCTTCGGGTGAGGTGGTGGAGGGCTCGGACGCGGAAAAGACGCGACGATCGCAGCGTTGGAGCGTGAGGTGCGTGAGGTGCGTGAGCTGAAACGAGCGAACGAGATTCCGCGGTTGGCGTCGGGGTCAATGCCGTTAAGTTAGGCACGCAGCGTTGAAGATGTGGATCTTTGGTGGGGTGTAGTGGCGTTGGCCGCGGTCGGTGGGGCGTTTGATGCGGTGGCTGTGAGCGCGGGACCTTTTGATGACGCGGGGATATGTTCGGTGTCGTCGCGGGGGGTTGGGTCGTTCGGTGATTTCGGTGATGGTCTCAACCAGTGCCGTGGCCATTCGGTGAGGGGGAAAAACCCGCCTGGTTGGACACCTGGCGGCGGATGACACGGAAGCCGCGGATGAAGGATAAGCGATCGGGGTCGGTGCCGACGGTGTCGGCGGCGTCTTTCATGGTATGTCGTATCGCGTAGTGGGTGAGTAAGAGTCCCCAGATTTCTTGTTTCACCAACTCCGGTGTGCGGGAGCGCAGCACGCGGTCGGAGGCGAGTTGGTGGGTTTCGATCTCGTCGAAGGACAGCTCGATTTCCCACCGTTCGTGATACAGCTCGGCGAGCTCCATCGCGGGCGCGGTCTCGTAATCGAGCAGATTCGTGATCAAGCAGAACAGTTCTCCGCGAGTGGTGCGATTCTCGACCATGTATTCCACCACCCGCACCAGCATGGCTTGGCTGGGATCCAGAGGTTGCCCGGCGCGAGCGGCGGCCAGCAGCTCTTCCCGGCGCCGCCCGCGGATCGTCGGGTTGATCAACACCGAGCGGTAAGAACCGTCCGGGAGCCCGCCGAGCATCGGCAGCCCGACGTTCGATCTGGAGCCGCCACAGCAACGCCGCGCCGGTCGCGCAAGCTTGTTGCCAGGCCTCATAGCTGTAGAACAGGCGGTCAGCCAGCACCATCATCTCGGCGGTGAACCGGCTGATCAGCTTCGCGGCCAGGGTTTGTTCCCCGGTGTTCACCCCGGCCAGCTCGGCGTCGACGGCGGCGTGGGTGCCGCACTCACCCAGCGCGACCAACCGGACCTGGGGGAACGCGCTGGTGGATGTCCCGTTGGTCGAGCGACCGAACGCCCGCTCGTTGTCCTTGGTGTCGGGCACGTCCAGGACCAGCCCGTCGATGGCCATCACGCGCCGACCCCGGTACCACGCGCCTCGGGTCCCGGCGCGGGCCATCGGCACCGCGACCCGCTAGATGAATGATTCCGTGAAGCTCACGTGAGGTGTGTCGCTACCCGGGAAACGAGAGGAGGGCAGCCAAGATCAATGTGTGACGAAAGAACTGGATGCCCTCCTGACTGAACTGTACGTTCTCGCCGATGACCATGTGGTCACGGCGCGCACTGGGCGTGGTCGTGAGCCACTTCTGGCGGACAGTGAGCTGATCACCTTGGCCGTGGCTCAGGTGTTGCTGGGGTTTGACTCCGAACGACGCTGGCTGCGTCACCTGCACGCCGATCCGAGTTGGCGGACGATGTTTCCCTACCTACCAGAGCAGTCGGGGTATCACAAGCGGCTCAAGAACGCCCATCCGCTGCTGTGCAAGGCGATCACGGTGCTGGCTGCGTGCTGCCCATCCTGGTTCGACGACCTGTGGATCACCGATGCCACCCCGCTGCCGTGCGGAGCCTCGCGGGAGACGGTGACACGCTCGGAGCTGGCCGGGCACGCCGGATACGGCTATTGTTCCTCCCATTCGCGCTGGTACTGGGGCTTTAAGCTCTGCCTGGTCTGTTCCGGCGACGGCATGCCGATCATGTGGTGTCTGGCCAACCCCAAGCTCGGCGAACGGGAAGTCCTGGCCGCGCTTTTGGAACACAACCACCATCTGATCCGCGGTGGGCAGGTTCTGCTGGCTGACAAGGGCTTCTCCGGCCGGAAGTTCACACAACTTACCGAGGACATGGGCCTGCGGCTGCTGCGCCCGGACCGCAAAGACGAGACCTACCGCAACGGCAATCTCGGCGGAGTGCGCCAATGGATCGAGTCGGTCAACCAAACTCTCAAGGGGCAACTTGACCTCGAAGACCACGGCGGCAGGACCCCCGCGGGAGTGTTCACCCGAGTCGCCCAACGCCTCCTGGCCCTGGCCACCGGCATCTGGCACAACTGGAACACCGACGCCACCCACAAACGATCACTAATCGCCCACGACCACTAGCCGGGCTTCGCCCCATCCCGACGAGGCGTGTGATGATCGGTTTCCGGTGTCAGCGCACGCTCACGCAGGGACCCGCGGTCAGAGCGCCGACCGCCGCCACTCGCTACGCCGATGCATGATGACCATGACGCGAAGTGCGTATGTGCTGGTCAGGTGCGCTGTTATTTTGCGCTGTGGAGCGAGCACGGTCCAAGGTACGCCGTCAGGGACGACTCGAAAACCCACACTTGACTCGATCATGACGGTCGCGCCGTCTAAGTCCTCTAACACCAACTTCACGGAATCATTCATCTAGAACAACAGCTTCACCGGCGCCTCCCCCAGCCGGGTTCTGGCCTGGGAAATCGCTGAAGCCGACGGCGCTCTCAGGACGATTTCAAAGTCGGTTTGTGCTGGTAGCAGCTGCGAGGAGGGGTAGGATTCGGGTTCGGTCGGCATTGATGCGTTGGATGGTTCGGGTGATTTGGGTGATGCCGGCCAGACGCAGCAAGGCCAGGGCAAGGTTTCTTAAGGTGGCCATGAGGTGGGCGCTGGTGGCGGTGTAGGCGTGTTGGTGGTCTTCGCGGTAGACGACGTAGCGGAGCCAGTGGTTCGATTCTACCCGCCAGTGTTTTTTGACCTGGCCGGCGAGGGTCTCGGGGGTGGCGTGCTTGGCGTCGAGGCTGGTCACACCGTGGACGACGTCTTTGGATATTCGGTTGCCGGCAGGTCGAACACATCGCGG
>JAFASX010000012.1 GCA_019244295.1 Pseudonocardia sp. | reverse complement strand
GTTTGCCACCTACCCCATTGCCGATACCTTGGCCGGCACCGGCCTTGCCCCGAGTCTCGGGCCCGGAGGCCAGTATTTCGCCATCTTCGCCGACGGGCACGCCCGCCAGCTGCCTAAGCTCGTGCGCGGCCCGTTTAGCTACAACTTCTACGCCGCCGACACCCTGAAGAAATCGCTGCCCTACGCCAGCAAGCCAATGAAACAAGCGGTCATCGCGCCATCAATGCTCGCGCTGCTCTACCCGCTCAAAGACCCGGTAGAGGGCTACCCGCGGGAAGACTTCGAGGCGGCCATCGTCGACGAGTGTGAGCGCGACATTCGCAAGGCATTTGAGGCCGGCGCCGCGCGGGTATCCGTAGACTTTACCGAGGGCCGGTTGGCCACCCGAGCGGATCCACGCAACCCATGGACCGGCGCTGGTCTGCTGCCGCACTTCGTCGAGCTGAACAATCGGGTGATGGCCCGGTTCACCGCCGACGAGCGGGCCAAGATCGGCATCCACACCTGTCCCGGTGGTGACCGTGACTCAGTACACAGCGCCGATGTGCCCTACAATAACTTGCTGCCCGAGATGTTTAAGATCAATGCTGGGTATTTCCTGATCCAGCTCAAGAGCGAGCGAGAGAAAGACCCGGTCTACGAGTCGATCGGCAAGTACTTGCGCGACGACGCCGACGGTGTGACGCAGATGGCCTACATCGGTGTGCTCAACGTGGCGAGCCCCCGAGTGGAGAGCGCCCAGGAGGTCTGTGACCAGCTGGTCCGAGCCGCCAACTTCATTGACAAGCAACAGCTCGGTTCCACCGACGACTGTGGATTCTCGCCGTTCAGCATTGATGAGAAGCCCAACTACGGTTCTCCGGACTACGCCCGCGAGATTGCCTTCCAGAAGATAAAGAACCGGGTGGAGGGGACCCGGATGGCCGCCGAGAAACTCGGCGTGTCCTGATCTAGAGTTCGTTTCCGGTCCGGCCGTCATCGTCCGTGAGGCGGTCCGGGCCGGCGGCGGCCCATTTCAGATGCTTCCGAGGACCGGACGGAAGCTGGCGGTGGGGGAGACAGGTCGCGGTGCCGCACGAGATCAGCAGTACCGCCAATCCTCGGGTGAAGGCGCTGCTTCGGCTCCGCCAGCGGCGGCATCGCGACGAAGCGGGCGAGACTCTGGTGGAGGGCTTCGAAGAGCTGTCGCTCGCGTTGGCCGCCGGGGTGATACCGAAAGTGGTGTACCACTGCCCGCAGCTGGCCTCCGAGCGGGAGTGGGACGCTGTCCACCGGACCTCGGCATTGGAGTCGGCCGAGCTGATCCAGGTCAGCCCGACGGTATTCGCCAAGATCGCCTATCGGGAGTCTCCAGACGGCTGGTTGGCCGTGCTGCCCTCGGTGCCGGCGAGCCTCGACGCTCTTGTCCCCGGCCCGCAACCGCTGATCCTGGTGTGCGCCGGCGTGGAGAAGCCAGGCAACCTGGGCGCTATGCTGCGCACAGCGGACGCCGCCGGAGTGACGGCGGTGATAGCCGCCGACCCGGGCACCGACTGGTCGAACCCCAACGTCATACGAGCGAGCAAGGGCTCTGTGTACACCGTCCCGGTGGCAGCGGCTTCGGAGCATGAGGTGCTGGCCTGGCTGGCCGAGCGCGCGATTCCGGTGCTGGCCGCTACGCCTGGTGCCCAGACTTTGTATACCGATCTCGATTTGCGCGGCCCGCTGGCGATCGCGGTTGGAGCCGAGGATGTCGGGCTGTCGCCGGGATGGCTCGCGGCCGCCCGCTTGCGGGCGCTGATCCCGATGAACGGCCAGGTCGATTCGCTCAACGTGTCCGCGTCGGCGGCCATCCTGCTCTACGAAGCGGTCCGCCAGCGGATGCAGCGCTGACCCTTCGAGAGGTGTCCAGGGTCACATACGTTGTGTGTTCCGCGCGGGCTTGGCCCGGACGCCACCATGTTCATCCCGGAGCACGCGCCGCCGCTCGCTGGGCTGAAGCCCTTATACCCGGGCCGAGGGAAACCCGGCGCCGGTCGTGGAATTGATCACAGGGTTGATCGCCGCGCCAAGGGTGTCGACGAAGTCGCGCCACGCGGTTCGCTTGTCGGCGAGGCTGATCCGGCCGCGATCGGTGAGCTCGTACTCTCTCCGGCGTCGTCCGGAACCACTGGTCCAAGCACCGGCGATCAGGCCGGCTTCTTCGAGCCGGCGCAGCGCGGGATAAAGCGTCCCACTCTCCAAGTCCACCGAACCCCCGGTCCGACGGCGGACCTCGGCCATCACCGCGAAACCATGTGCCGGGCCGGCCTCGAGCGCGGCTAGCAGGAGGGCATCCAAGTGCCCTTTGAGCGCCTCAGCTCGCATGTTGATTTCCTCCCGCTGTGCTACAGAGAGCAGCTGCGTAGCGGCGTTACTCTAACAACTTGATCTTTCGTGATGGCTCTACCACGGTGTGCCGCGCGTGACGTGTCTCAGTCACACCACGGCGATTGATCAGGCATGCCAGGCGCGCAAGAATATGGGTATGAGATCGGGCCCAGCCGGTGCGCCCTCAGCCGTCCCCGCCGAGGGGGCCCGCTGCCGTCGCCGAAACCGTGCGTGCTATCGCGGTTGCCCACCAGGGTGAGCGTGGGCACTGATGCCCATCCTGCGTGAGATCCAGGAGGAGTTCGGCTATGTGGGTATCAGCGAGTGACCAAGGGAGTACTCCGACGGACCCGCGGTGCATCACCATGGCCGGACTTGCCCCACGGATTACGAAAGCGGAGAGATGGCCTACAACCAGCTAAGGGCTTAACCCTCTGGTTCGCAACGGATTCCCTCGGATGGAAGTCTCAAGCTAGTTAGATACGTGATCCCAGCATCAGTGACGCAACTGACGCCTTCCAGGAAGGCGGTGTGTTGGGTACCTTCGAAGGTTAGCAAGCGTCCGTTTAAGTCATGGGCCAGATTTACCCCTCCCTGGTAGGGAGCGATAGGATCATTTGTAGTGGAGATCACCATCACCGGTGGCAGCCCAGCGATATGTGGTTGGTGAGGTCCTCCGGTGGGTGGCACCGGCCAGAACGCGCAGTTGTCAAGGGCTGGTGACGGTGGTAGTCCCGTATCGAGGAATGGAGCGGCAGCCCGGTATTGAGCGTCTTCACCGCGTGCAACGTTCCGGTCTGTGACAGGTGGGTTATCGACGCACAGGATTGACAGGAAGGCATCCGGCTACGTGGAGTAGGTGTCATCCGTTGAGCGTTCGTAGTAGGTGTCGGCTAGGTGCATCAGGGTGTCACCGTCGTCCTCGGCGAGTTCTTGCACACCTTGGTTCAGCATCGGCCAATAGTCGGGCAGGTAGAACGCTTGGATAACGCCCGCCGCTGCATCAGTGTAGGAGAGCTTTCGCCCGTCGGACACCGTCACAGGGTGGTCAATCAGCCGGAGAACACGGTCATGGAAAATCTTCACGGCCTGGCTCTTGTCCTGTCCAAAGAAGCAATTGGCACGACCCGCGCACCACGCGGCGAAAGCATCGAACGCCTGTTGCAATCCTCGACCCTGTTCAATGACCAAGGAAGTCTGATTTTCGGCCGGATCGAAAGCGCCGTCGAGGACCATCGCGCGGACATTGCCCGGGAATGTCTCGGCATAGGCCGTGCCAATCCGGGTACCATAGGAATAGCCCAAATAGGTTAGCTTGGCGTCACCGAGAGCCGAACGCATGATATCCATGTCGCGGACTACGTCGCGGGTGCCGATGTTCGCCAGCATGTCAGTCCCAGTGCGATTGGCTCACCTATCGTCATCGATTTTTCCTGATTCTCGGTCTGCACCACCCCAGCCGGTGAAGTGTCGACGCCGGAGTTCATCAGGCGCTCGGCGTCCTGCTCTACTGGGGTCCGGCAGAGAATCCGCGGCTTGCTAGAACCGATCCCGCGCGGGTCAAAACCGACTAGATCGAACCGTCGTCCCAAGTCATTGTTCGTGACCTGGTTGACCATGCGGACTGCGGCGCTCATTCCAGAGTCGCCGGGACCACCCGGGTTGATCACCAAGGAGCCGATGCGATGCGTTCGGTCCGACGCGGGCCGACGAAGCAAGCCGATTTTTACCGTCCGATCGTATGGATGCGCGTAATCCAGCGGCACCTCAAGGTAAGCGCACTGAAGGCCGGGGTCGGCGTAGGTATTCTTGTCTTCCGGAGTGGTGGCAAAGGGGATGCAGCCGTTCCAGGCTAAGTTCTGACGATAGAATCGTTCCAACCCCGCCGGGAATGCGCTGCCAGCAGCAATTTCTATTACTGACACGTTGTTAGAGCCGGAGTTGGGAACGTAGACGTAGCGGCCGTCCGGGGCCACCGCCACACCTCCTGGGCTGGTGCCGACAGCAATAGTGTCGGTGACTGCGTTGCTTAACGTATCAATCACCGACACGTTGTTGGAGTTGTTGTTAGCTACGTAGACGTGGACACCGTCTGGGGTCACCGCTTCTCCCTCCGGAGCCGTGCCCAGCCCCAGGGCGATGGTGGCGGTGACGGTGTTACTCCCGAGATCGATTATCGACACGCTGTTAGAACTATAATTGGTGACGTACGCGTGGCGCCCGTCCGGGGCCATCACCACCTCCCACGGATTGGTGCCGACGGGGATGGTGGCGGTGACGGCGTTAGTTCCGACATCAATCACCGACACGTTGTCAGAATTGTAATTAGTGACGTACGCGTGGCGGCCGTCCGGAGCCACCGCCACACCGCCCGGACCGATGCCGACAGCGATGGTGCCCGTGACGGCATTACTTAACGTGTCAATCACCGACACATTGTTGGATACCGAGTTGGTGACGTAGGCGTGGCGCCCGTCCGGGGTCACCGTAGTTGCCTCGGGATGGTCACCGACGGGAATGGTGGCGGTGACAGCGTTACTGCTCGTGTCGATGACTGACACATTGTTAGAGCCATAGTTGGCGATGTAGGCGTGGCCGCCGTCCAGGGTCACCGCCACCTTCCACGGATTAGTACCGACGGGAATGGTGATAACGACGACGTTACTTACTGTATCAATCACTGATAGATCATTAGAGTTATAGTTGGTGACGTACGCATGACGGCCGTCGGGACTCACAGCTACGTTCCATGGGCTTGTACCGCCAGAAATGGTGGTCACCAGACTGGCGCCGAAGGGGCGGATGTTAACGACCACCAAGACAACGACAAGTGGGATGACGCCCAGGATGACTGATGTGGTGAAAGCTGGCTGACGCCGGATGAGCTGACCGAGGCTCCGACGATCCAGCAAACCCATGTGTCCACGGGCCTGCTGCTCGGTTGCGTTGTGTCCTTTCCCCGAGCGATCGCGGACGCCCCGCACTACGGCAACGGTTCCGACGACCAGGAGGATGAACCCAACCAAAAGCAACAGGTCCACGAGGGTCGACACATTTGGGATCTTCGTGAGCAGAAATCCGTTTATGACCAGGCTGGCGCCAACGATTACGAAACCCCAACTTGTCGGCAAGCCGATAGGTTTCTTTTTGGCCTTCACCGGGCCTGCGCCAATCGCAAAAACCGTAGTGCAAAATCGGCCGCTGTCAATTGTCCGCCTTGAGTGGTGTGTGCTCCCCGCCTTCCCGCTGAACCGTCTAGATAGGGCTGTTTTTCGGTAGCGGTTCTCGCCAAACTGCTTTGGCCGGCCCCAGCTTCCCGGTGTAACTGGTCGCTCTCAGCAGTTGTGCCATCTGCCGGCAGTGGTCGGGCGGACGAAATTGCAACCTGTCCCTCCGCCTCCCGCCGAGCCTGCTCGGGATTGAGTGGAGGTAAGAAGTTGCATCGCGGTCGTCGAGACAACCTTACTTTCGTCACGCACCAGGCGGCAATCTGATTAATGACTTCAGCTCGGACGCGGTCGTTGCCAATACGGTGAAGGTTGGTGAGGCTTTCCAGGGCTGTCAGACGGTCTCGAGCGAAAGGACTTTCGACTGCATCGCGAATATGCGAGGGGAGGCTCCGGTGTATGTTTCTGGCGATAACGATACGTCTTCCTGTGGTCAGCCCTTCAACAAGGAAACGGGTGAAGACGGAGCGCGTCCCTTCTCCGGTGATTTGATTTCCTTCAAAGGAATACTGAGTAGCGTCAGAAGCAGCGAGCACCACACGTCCCTTACCGCGAAATCTCTCAAGGAAGTTCACTTGGGATCCGCCTTGGCCAATCGATCGATCTCATCTGCATCTTCCTCCAGTGCTGATTCAACAACCAGAAGAAGATCACGCAGTAAATCGTCTGAACTATGGTCGACGCCGTGTCCACCCATCCGCCGCCTCCTTCAGATAGATCACGCCCCCGGCGTCCGTCAACCACTCAGAGTAACGAGCCAAGTCGTGGCATTCCACCTTATTCCATAGAAGGCCACCAAGGCTCGATATACCTGTTACTAACAGTGTCGCTGATCGGCAGGACTAGGGCAACCGGCTAGCGTGCTTGAACCGTGGCTTAGTCCGCGCTCATGGTCAACAGCGAGGCATTGGTTTAACAAGTTTATGGATCAAGTCGTCACCGCGTACAAGGATCAAGAGCTCCACGTTGTGCTCGATAACCTCTCCACTCACAGGAGGTGACACCGTCAACGAGTGGCTCACTAAGTACTCGAAGGTCACTTTTCACTTTACCCCGACGGGCAGCTCCTGGCTCAACCAAGTGAAGATCTGGTTCGGCGTTATCACTAAGCAGTCAATCAGGCGGGGAACCTTCACGTCGGTCCAGCGACTTATCGATGCCATCAACGACTACATCACGCACTGGAACCAGACACAAAGCCCTTTACTTGGACCGCCACGTCAGATGAGATCATCACCCAAGTTCGACTAATGCACCAACAATTCAAAAATCTACTCCACAGTAACGACAACCGCTAGCGAGGGACTTTGCTCATGGACTACGAGCCTTCGCCGCAGCTGAGCCATGGTGGGGCACGGCGGGATCGTTGTGTTCGATGACACGGTTGACATGTCTGCCCAAGCCGTCGAGCTGACCGTGGACGGTTTCCCGATAGCGGAGCCGCCCGGCACGCCGGTACGGCCGAGCATGGTGGTGCGCACCCAGTCCCGCGAAGCTGGCCAAGCTGCGCCGCAGACTCCGGCGCGACTTCGGACCCCGCGATCCTGGCGGTGGTGGCGCTGCTACGCGGGGACTGAAGCGGACTTCGGCGGCGCTTCAACCAAGATCACTCGTATCGAAGAGCCTCGATCGGGTTGAGTTGCGAGGCCCGCCATGCGGGATATCCGCCGGCGATGACGCCGATGGCCAGACTGATCCCGAAGGCCACCAAGATCGGTGGAAGGGATAGCACAGGCGCGAAATTGGCCAGCACACCGCCCGATTTGTCGAGTATGGGGGCGGCCGCGGTAGTAGCGAAGATCAGGCCGATGCCCGTGGCCACCCCAACGAGCCCACCGATGCCAGAAAGGGTGATGGCCTCCAGAATGAACTGGGTTAGGATGGCGGGGTTGCTCGCCCCAACCGCCTTCCGGGTACCGATTTCCCGGGTTCGGTCGGTGACTGACACTAACATGATGTTGAGTACGCCAATGCCGCCGACCAGCAGGGCGATGGCCGCGATGGCTGGCGTGAAGTTGGTCAGCAGCCCGAGGACCTGGTTGAAGGTGGTCAGCCGCGCGCCGAGGGTCTGGACCTGGAAATCGACCCGCTCCGGGTCAGTGATGTGATGGCGCGCGGAAAGAATCTGGGTGATCTCCCCTACCGCAAGCTGTGCCGAGGAGGCCGAAGTTGCGGTGGCTGTGATCTGGCTCAATTCGTCGCCGCCGTAGCCGTGGCCGAAGATGGCTGATCGCGCCGCTGAGATCGGCATGACCACATTGTTATTCAAGTTCGCGCCGTAGTCGTTCATCACGCCCAGTACGGTGAACGGCCGTGAGTTGACGTTGACGGCCTTGCCGACCGCCGCGTCAGCGGAGCCGAACAGCACTTTCGCGAGGCTAGGACCGATGACTGCCACGTGAGCGCCGCTTGTCGCTTGCGCTTGGGTGAAGTACGACCCGGCGACGAGTTGACGGTTGTTGGTTTGGAACCAGTTGGCGTTCGTGCCCGTCACAGTCGCGGAGAGAAACTGTTTGGTCGGTGTCGTTACCAACACCGCGTGCGCGACCTGTCCGGCGGCGCCGGTGGTAGATCCGGTCACGGTTGGAGTGACAAGGACGACATCCGGGGCTTGGCTCAGGGCTTTAGCGTCCGCCTCGGTCAGCGGCTGGCCGGGGGGGCCACCCGCAACCTGGGGTTGCAGCGGAACGATGGTGATGTTGTTAGCGACGGCCTCAATAGCCTGATCGACAGAGTTTCGCACCCCTTGGGAGGCCGACACCAGCACGATCACTGAGGCGACCCCGATGACCAAACCTAACATAGTTAGGGCGGAGCGTAGCTTGTTCGACCGCAACGCCCGCAGCGCGATGAATACGGTCTCGCGGAGAAGCACTCGGACAACCCCCTTCGGCGGCCGACTCCGGGCTTCCGGTCGGCCAGCGCCAAGACAACAGCACTATGGATGTCACTCGATAGTGCCAAAGTCGGACTTCATATGGGGCATACGGCGCAAAATCTTCAGAGATACACAGCTTCTGTGCCCGTGCCTGTTCTCTGCCTGACTGAAGCGACGTCTGTGACAGAGTTGCGCAGCCCGGCTCAGCGGGACCGCCCCGAGTGCGTGGTTCAGTGGCGCCCGAGCGCTTCGTCCGGCCGGGTATGGACGGGTACGCCAGCAGGCAACCAGGTGGCAACCTTGAGGCAGCACTGGATTGCGCGCGGAGGGAGCAGTGGGTTGATCCGGCTGGAGAAAGTAACCAAGACCTATCACACAATCGGTCATGTCCGCGTGCCAGCGTTGTGCGATATCGACTTGACCATAGACCGGGGTGAGATGGTCGCTGTGACGGGTCCGTCTGGTTCGGGCACCAGCACCTTGATCAATATCTTGGGTTGCCTGGACGTGCCCAGCTCGGGCCGCTACCTGCTCGAGGGCCGTGATGTCGTACCTTTGTCGAAGCGCCAGCGGGCTAAGGTTCGGGCTAGCACGATCGGGTTCGTCTTCCACCGATTTGACTTGTTACCGGACGCCACAGTCATCCGAAACGTTGAGCTTCCGTTGGTTTACGCGGTACGGTCTCGGGTGCGCCATGAGCATGCGCTGCGGGCACTGGAGCGGGTGGGCTTGGGCGGGCATGACAATGACTTTCCGATCGAGCTCTCCCCAGCCCAGAGGCGCCGGGCGATGATCGCCAGAGCGTTGATCAACGATCCCAAAGTTCTGCTCCAGGACGATCCGACCACCGAGCTTGACGTCCGGTCTGGTCAAGAGATCGTGCAGCTGTATACCGAACTGAACGACGCCGGTTGCACTGTGATTTTTAGCACTCATCGTGAGGATGTCGCCGCGTCTGCCCGGCGAATCATTCGACTATCTGAGGGTCGGATCGCCAGCGATCAACGAGTCATCGGCCGAATACATGGCCCGCGAGTGGCGGCAAGACGGCGGAACCTGAGAAGCGTGCGAGCTTCTGTGACAAATGGGTCCGCTGGGAACAATGAGTAACAAGGGGGCTGGGCGACATACTCACAGCGAGGCCACAGGAAAAATTTAGCGAAGCTTGCGAAAATGTGGTTATCGTAAAGCTTGGTCGCGGGAATTTCGATCATCCGCCACCGCGTCGGCTGGTTCCGCCGACTGATATGTTGGCGAGACCCGGAAGGGGGATCCGAATGCTCGAGCTCGAGGGTGTCACTAAGTCGTACCAGATGGCCGGTGTCGCGGTCCCGATTTTACACGGCATTAACTTGAGCATCCGTGAAGGTGAGATGGTCGCGATTATGGGGCCGTCCGGTTCGGGCAAGAGCACATTGATGAACATTCTCGGATGTCTGGATGTTCCTACGGGCGGGCGTTACCTGCTCGACGGCACGGATGTGAGCAACTTGTCGAAGAGCCAGCTGGCGAAGGTGCGCGGTAATAAGATTGGCTTTGTGTTCCAGTCGTTCAACTTGATCCCGCGTACGAGCGCCCTGCTGAATGTCGAACTACCGTTGGTCTATGCCAAGGTCCGCCGTCGGCGCGAGCGGGCGCGCCGGGCCCTGGAACGAGTGGGGCTGGGTGACCGTTTGGGGCACGTTCCCAGCGAGCTCTCCGGTGGCCAGAAACAGCGGGTCGCTATTGCTCGTGCTCTGATCAACGAGCCATCGATCGTGCTGGCCGACGAACCAACCGGCGCGCTGGATACCAAGTCCAGTATCGACATCATGCGGTTGCTGACCGAGCTCAACGACATCGGCACGACGATCGTGGTGATCACTCACGAAGAAGAGGTCGCCGAGTGCGCGAAACGCATAGTCCGCCTGCGTGACGGTGTCATCGGAAGTGACGAAATGGTGACGAACCGTCGGTTAGCTAATGGCGCGGAGTTACGTGTCGCTTCATGAATCTTGCGCCTCGGCTGTGAGAATCTCTGAAGCTAATAGACGAATGCCCCGAGAAGATAAGCCGCCAGCACCAGCACGATAACCGTCCCGATAATCAGAGCGGCGGTCTCCAAGCCGATCCGGTTGAATGGGTTCACGGTATGTGCTCCTTCCGCGCGGGCAGTTCATCATACCTGTCTTTCCGCGGTCAGGTCAGATCATTATCTTCTTAATTGATCTGGTGAGGTCTGAAGGTGGTGGGCGGCCGTCAGCTGCCTAATCTTGATCAGATATGAGTATCTTCTGCGCCAAGCCCGGCCGGCTCGCTAGCTCTAGCTGGACACGACCAGGCGGACCAAGCCCGCTGCTACCGAGCGCTAGACCAGACTAGACCAAGTTTTCGGCCCGCTTGTGTGGAAAGACACATAGTTGCCTGCCGTCGCGGGCGTTGGCGAGCCCCGCGAAAGCGGTAGGAAGAAATAGGGTACGCAGCGTTCATTAGCGGTGCTAAAATATCTATCGCGGGCTCGTCCCGTCGTCCGGTATACATACTAGGGAGGTCACCATGGAGCAGGCGCCGAACCGCGCATCGAGCACCTCAGTCGAAGGTGGTGCCGAGACGAACGGGGTTGCGGGAGATGGGGCTGCCCCCCGCTCGTCGGACGGCGCGATCTCTCTGGCTACCAGCGTCGAGGCCGAGCCGGCCCCGTCAGCGGCGAAGAAGCGGAGGAAGCGCCCCTTCCGGGCCGGGGTCATCGCCGCCATCGTTGCGCTGATTGCCCTTCTGGCTATCGTTGGTAGCGTCTACTACTACCTATGGGTGGCTCCCTACGTCACTACCGACAACGCCCAGGTCGATGGCGACCAGATTCAAATCAACGCGCCGGCCACTGGCACCTTGATCGACTGGCGGGCGACCCAGGGCGCCCAGGTGCGCGCGGGTGAGGTGGTCGGCCGGGTCCAGATGCAAGGCAGCGGCGCGCAGCCGCAACAGATTATTCATTCCCCGAGTACGGGGACTGTCGCGGTGAGCTCTGTGGTGCAAGGTGACTGGGTAACCGCCGGCTCCAATCTGGCCACGGCCTATGACTTCAACAAGATTTATGCCACCGCGCGCGTTGATGAGACTGACATCGCTGACGTGCACCCAGGCGCGTTAGTGGATATCAGCGTCGACGCCTACCCCGGTGCTCCGGTAACAGGAATAGTGCAAGACGTCCAGGGTTCGTCGGCGGGAGAGTTCTCGTTGTTCCCCCAGTCGAACAGCTCCGGGAACTTCCAGAAGGTGACTCAGGTGATTCCGGTCAAAATAGCTTTCACCTATACGGGGGGCCTGTACCTGGTGCCGGGGATGAACATAACGGTTCACATTCATAAGCATTAACAACTGTCAGTTGCGGTCCTGGCTGAGCTGGAGCGTGGTGGGAAAGAGGTTTAGGTGATGTCGCGGAAACTGTCCCGGGTCAGTCGGATCGTGTTTATTACGGTGGCGATCGTGTCCCTGCTCGAAGCGGCCGGGTTCGCGGGCACATATTTTCTCTATACGCGGCATTACGTGTCCACCGACAATGCCCAGGTGGACGGAGATAGGATCTCTATTAATGCGCCAGCCACCGGTTCGGTGGTCGCGTGGTCGATTGATCAAGGCTCGACGGTAAGAGCCAGGGAAGTTGTGGGTCGGATCCGGCCGACCGGTGGTGGTCCTCAGCCTGAGCAGGTCATCAGGGCGCCCGGCGCGGGAACGATCGCGGTCAATGAAGTGGTTAACGGCTCGTATGTCACCCAGGGGACTGAGCTCGCGACCGCGTACGATCCAGAGGATATCTACGTCACCGCGCGAGTCAAAGACACTGATATCGCCGACGTTCATCCCGATGCGCTGGTCGATATCAGCGTCGATGCCTATCCGAATATACCGATGCTTGGCATTGTCCAAGTGGTCCGGAACTCCGCGGCGTCAAACTTCACGATCTATCCTCCGGCGGGAGCTGATCCCTCGAGCCCGAGCAAAGTTGATCAGTACGTACCGGTTAAGATTGCCTTGTTCAATACCGGTGGCGCCGCTCTCTTGCCGGGAATGAATGTCACCGTGCATATTCACAAGCAATAACTTCCCGACTGTCATCTCGTACCTGTCGCCGGTGGTGATTTTGGCGGCCTCCGTGATGATCCGGTGAAGCGGTGAAGCGGTGGCCAGTGGGGAAGAATTATAGTAGGGTGCCCAAATTAGCCTTGCTAATTAGAACTGCGAATTGGTATGATTGGGCATGCTTCGATCAAATGTGAGAGCGGCTGATAGTCCGCTCGGCGCTGGCCCTTCCGCGGAGCCTCGGTCACCTACCGATGTCGGTTTTCGGGATCAGTCCCCCGATGCGCGACGACCTCGATCGGGCCAGAACGGAGCTATCGCAACGCGGCCGGCGCGGGTTCGTCGCGTTGATTCTTCTCGGCTGGGCAGCCGTGAGAGTGACTCTCCGACGCGGCATTGGGGCGTGCCGCTCACGGTGGTGGTCATCGGGATGTTTATGTCAGTGCTGGACACCAGCATCGTAAGCGTGGCTGTTCCGACGATCCAGAAGGAATACGGCGTCACCACGAGCGACATTCAATGGATCACCACTGCTTACACGCTGTGTCTGGGTGTGGTCGTGCCGACCAGCGCCTGGCTGGGCGAGCGGCTCGGACTACGACGGATGTACCTGCTGTCGTTGGTCTCGTTCTCGGCTTTCTCCGCGTTGTGTGGCACGGCCGGTGACCTGACCAGCATGGTCTTTTTTCGGATCCTGCAGGCTATACCGGGCGGGATGCTGCCGGTGACCTGCCTGACGATCCTCTACCGCATGGTGCCCAAAGAAAAGATAGGCACGGCGATGGGCTTGTACGGGCTGGGCATCGTGTTCGCGCCCGGGGTTGGCCCAACCCTGGGCGGTTACCTGGTCGAGTACGTGAACTGGCGGCTGATCTTCTACATCAACGTCCCGATCGGCGTGCTCGGCGCACTGGCCGCGATCGCTGTGCTACCCAGTTTTCCTGGGGCTCGCGGCCGCCGGTTCGACCTGCCGGGATTCGTGTGCATCGCCGCTGGGTTGTTCGCCTTGTTGCTTTCCCTGTCCGAAGGACAGAGCTGGGGCTGGACCAGCTACTCGGTGCTGATTCTGACCGCCGTCGGGATAAACCTGCTGGTGTTGTTCGTCGGAGTGGAGTTGCAAGTCAAGGAGCCGCTGTTAGACGTGCGAGTGTTTACCAACTGGCCGTTCGTCAATTCGTTGATACTCATCAGCATCATGTCGATCGGGCTGTTCGCGGTGTTGTTCTACATTCCGTTGTTTCTGCAGGAAGGGCAGGGGCTCACGCCATGGCAGACCGGTCTGGCGGTGTTGCCACAGGCGCTGGTGATGGCTGTGGTCATGCCGTGGGGCGGACGGATCTACGACCGGTTCGGGCCTCGCTGGCCGGCAACCATCGGGCTGTTGCTGGCAGGCGGCGGTACTTTGCTGTTGACCAAGATCAATATTGATATGACGCTGCCCGAGATGAAAGTGTGGATGATGATCCGCGCGGCTGGACTGGGTCTGGGCATGATGCCGATCATGACCGGCGGGATCTCGGCTCTGCCGACGGAGATTGTCGGCTCCGGTAGTGCGTTCAATACGCTGATTCAGCGGGTCACCGCCGCGCTCGGGCTGGCCGTGCTCACCGGACTGGCGACTTCCAAGCAAGCCCAGTTCATGGCTGACCGCTCCGCTTTGCTGGGGTCAGAGGGAGCCGATCCGCAGATCCTGCGAATGCGGGAACAGGGTTCCTCCGCTCTGCTGCCACTGTGGCAGCGACTTCAGGTCGAAGTCGAAGCGCAGGCATTTAGCGATGTCTTTTTAGTGGCGGGTGTATGCACCCTTGCTGGGGTATTGTTGGCGTTCTTCCTGCGCAGCGGCAAGGCGTCGGGCGGCGGTGCGGACACCGAGCCGGTCGAAATAGGCTGAACGTCGTGAAGATCGTGGTGAAATCTTCTGGACCGGCTAGCCATTGATTCACGAGAGTGCGTTTTCAGGAGATTCGAGGCGGGCGCTCAGAAAATCTTTAGATTCTCCGGCACGGATGGTTTCATCTATAGTGGAGCCGGTGAAGAAGAATCTAAGAAATCTGATGAATTGTCAGAATTCTACTCTTTTCGTGTGAATGTCCCCGGTTTTGTTAACTGCTGGGCTCCTTCTTCGTTGGACATTGTGAGGCCTCGCGACGAAGCCTCAACTCAGAAGACGGAGGAGCATTCATGAGTGACCACAGGTGGGGCTGGAGGCCAGCGGATGTCGATTGGCGTCGCCATGGCCGTGACGATCACGACTGGCGACGCCGCGACGACGACCGTTGGCGCTGCGACGACCGCCGCTGGCGTTGCCGTTAATGCTGGCGCGGCCGTTAGTCAGGTGATCGGGGTGATGGTTCAGCGGGATAGTCGCGGGACCATCACCCCGCTGTTTATCGGATGCGGAGATTCCGGTGTTGAAGCGGTTGCCTGTGAGTGGCGGAGTGGCTGATGGGCTAGTGGCCCAAGCACCAGCGGCCACTTTGCGGATGATCTTCGTGCGTTTCTGGCCGGACACCCGGCCATTGCGCGGACGGTGGCTGCTGAGTCTGGTGTTGGTCGCCTTGGCGCCGGTGCTGAGCACCGCCGCGATCTGGCTGTTCAAGCTGCTGGTTGACATGGTGGTGGTACCGCGCAACTTCCGGGAATTCCCGCTGTTGGGTGGCGCCTATCTTGGTTTGGCGGTCATCCAAGGCGCGGTTTCGTTCACGGATCAATACTTGTCGACCTGGGTCGGAGAGCAGTTCATCCTGACCTTGCGCGCCCGGCTGTTCGACCACATCCACCAGCTTTCGACGAGCTTCCTTGAGCGTCAGCAGCTAGGTGACGTCCTGACACGGGTCACCGGGGACATAGAGGCGATCGAGGAAGTGCTGCTCTCCGGGGTCGCACAGGCGCTCAGCTACCTGTGTCAGGTGGTGTGGTTCACCATCGCGCTGTTCTTGCTCGACTGGCGGCTGGCTGCCGCGTCATTGATTGCGGCACCGGCCTTTCTGATTGCGACTCGGTCATTCTCCCTGCGCATCAAGGCCGCTTCGCGGGAGAAGCGGCGGCGGGCCGCGTTGATCACGACGGTCGCCGAGGAGAGCTTCGCCAACGCGGCGCTCGTGCGAACGTACGCCCAACGCGAGGCGGAGAACGCACGGTTTCGAGAGCAGAACCTCGCTAACTTGGCCGCTACGCTAGCTGCCACCCGGCTGCAAGCGCTGTTCGGCCCGCTGACTGACCTCCTCGAAGTGGTCGGGGTGCTGGCGGTGATCGGGCTCGCGGTGTGGGAGCTGTCCGGCGGGCACATCAGCATCGGAGGGATGCTGGCTTTCGTCGCCTACCTGACCCAGCTGTATGGGCCGATTCAGGGTGCCGGTCAACTGATCAACTCGTTGCACGCGGCGGCCGCCGGGGCTGAGCGGGTGATCGAGTTCTTGGACCAGACTCCCTCGGTCAGCGATCCACCCCGACCTGGGGCGTTGAAGCGGGCTCGTGGCGCGTTGGGATTGACGAGGGTCACGTTCAGCTATCCAGACGTGGCCGAGCCCGCGCTGTCCGACATCAACCTCCAGATCGCCCCAGGGCAGAAGGTCGCGGTGGTGGGCGCCAGCGGCGCTGGGAAGTCCACCCTGATGAAGCTGCTGCTGCGGTTTCACGACCCGAGTGATGGTTCAGTCACCATCGACGGCGTCGACTTGCGTGACCTTGCGCTGGACGACCTCTACCGAAACGTCGCCAGCGTGCTGCAGGAGACCTTGGTGTTCGACGCCACCGTACGGGAGAACATACGGTGGGGCCGGCCTGAAGCATCCGACGCCGAAGTGATCGCGGCGGCGACCTCGGCGGATGCGCATGACTTCATCATGAAGTTGCCTCAGGGCTACGACACCCGAGTCGGACAGCGCGGTCGGTTGCTTTCCGGCGGGCAACGCCAGCGGCTGGCTATTGCGCGGGCGATGATCAGGGATGCGCCGATCCTGCTGTTGGACGAGCCGACCACCGGACTGGACGCTGAGTCGAGCGAACGGATCATGGCGCCGTTACGTCTGCTGATGCGCGGGCGCACCACGGTCGTCATCTCGCACAACTTGCAGACCGTTGCCGACGCGGAGCGCATTATCTATCTGGAGCGGGGGAGGGTGGTTGGCATCGGTTCACATGCCCAGCTGATGGCGGACCTCCCGGCGTACGCTCGCCTCGTCCGGTTGCACCAACCTCGCGCTGGGTTCGGTGCGGTCACGCTGCCCCAGCGGCGCCCGGTGCAACCGCGGCTCGAATACCCCGGTGGAGGCGGGGCTTCTTTCGCCGTGGCTCGATCGAGAACCGGCCGTTTTCGCGCCTAGTACGCCGAGGCCTAAGCTCGCCCAGTGGCCAGTTATTTCGACGTGCACCCGGACAATCCGCAGCCGCGAGCCATTAGTCAAGTGGTCGACGTGGTTCGGTCCGGCGGCGTGATTGCCTATCCGACTGACTCGTGCTTCGCACTGGGTTGCCAGCTGGACAACCGGGACGGGATCGACCGAATCCGGGCGATCCGGCACCTCGACGAGCGGCACCACTTCACCTTGGTGTGCCGCGATTTTGCTCAGCTCGGCCAGTTCGCTCTGGTCAGCAACACGGTTTTCCGGACGGTGAAGGCGGCGACGCCCGGCCCATACACCTTTATCTTGCCGGCTACGAAGGACGTACCGCGCCGCATGATGCACCCGAAGAAGCGGACTATCGGGGTGCGGATTCCCGCGCACGTCGTCGCGCAAGCACTGTTGTCCGAACTGGGCGAGCCGATGCTGTCCAGTACCCTGCTGTTACCAGAGAGCGAAGAGCCGCTCACCCAGGGCTGGGAGATCAAGCAACGACTCGACCATGTGCTCGACGCGGTGCTGGACTCCGCTGACTGTGGCAGTGAACCGACAACGGTGATAGACCTTTCCGGTGATGAGCCGGAGATCCTCCGCCGGGGCGCGGGTGACCCGACTAGGTTCGAGTAGCCACATGGCTGGGTCAACCCGGGCTCTTCGGATCGGTGACGGTTAGGCTGCCCGAGCGGCAAGCGCGAGACGGCATCTACAGCGGCGAAGGGCGGCAATGGCCAGCACGAAAGATTGGTTCGAGTCCGTTGCCGAGGCCCAGCGCAGGGCGAAGAAACGGTTGCCGAAATCGGTGTATCTGGCGTTGCTTGCCGGCGCGGAGCAGGGCATCACGCTGAACGATAACGTCAACGCGTTCAGCGAGCTCGGTTTCCGCCCGCATATCGCGGACCTGCCCCAGCGGCGCGAGCAATCGACTACAGTGCTCGGCCAGGAGATCGCCTTCCCAGTGCTGATCTCGCCGACTGGGGTGCAGGCGGTCGATCCCGATGGCGAGGTTGCGGCGGCGCGTGCGGCCGCGGCCGCCGGCACCGCGATCGGGCTCAGCTCGTTCGCCAGTAAGCCGATTGAGGACGTCGCGGCGGCTAATCCGCTGGTGTTCTTCCAGATGTACTGGCTCGGTAGCCGAGATCGCATTGTGGCGCGCATGGAGCGAGCGCGCAAAGCCGACGCGAAAGCACTGATCATCACGCTGGACTGGACGTTCGCGCACCGCCGTGACTGGGGCAGCCCCTATATCCCGCGGAAGCTCGGCTTCAAGGAGATCCTGAAATTTGCTCCCGAGGGCCTGTTGCGACCGCGCTATCTCCTGGATTGGGCTCGTCGAGGTGAACTGCCCGACCTGACCACACCGAACCTGGCCAATCTCGACGAGCCGGCCCCCACTTTCTTTGGCGCATACGGCGAATGGATGGGTACGCCCCCGCCCACCTGGGACGACATCAAGTGGCTCCGGGAAGAGTGGGGCGGGCCGTTCATGCTCAAAGGGATCATTCATCCCGACGACGCCCGTCGGGCGGTGGATATCGGCGCCGCCGCGATCTCAGTGTCCAACCACGGAGGCAACAATCTCGACGGAACGCTCGCGTCGCTGCGTGCGCTCCCCGGTGTTGTGGACGCAGTGGGCGACCAGATCGAAATCTTGCTTGACGGCGGTATCCGGCGCGGGAGCGACGTGGTCAAAGCGCTTGCCCTCGGCGCACGGGCCGTTATGATCGGTCGGGCCTACCTGTGGGGGATGGCCGCGAACGGCGAGGCCGGCGTGGCGAACGTCCTGTCGATCCTGCGCAGTGGTATCGACGAAGCGTTGTTGGGGCTTGGCCGAGCCTCCATTCATGATTTAGTGCGCGATGACCTGATCATTCCGGCCACTTTCACCCGTGAGCCGCCGGATTGATCATCTGGGTCGGCGTGCTCGTTAGCCGCGGAAGCGGCGCGCCATCGAAGAGCCGATCCAGGCCGCCGCGACGATGCCGACCAGTGCCCCGATACCCACTGTGATCAGTGTGTTCGGGAATACCGGGTCCGGCAGTGAGTAGGCAGGCGCGGCAATGCTAGCCAGGTTTGTCCTGGTGGCGAGATTGTCCAGCTCGTTCTGCAGCGCCGTGATCCGCACTCGTAACTCAGGCAGCGAAGCCGCCGGGGTAGTGGCGCTGTTGAGCTGATGCTGCAGTCCGTCGAGCTCAGTCTGGACAGCGGCACGAGGACTGTGGGCCGCGGCAATCTCGATGTATTGCTTGGCCACCGCGTCGGCCAGTCGGATGCCGGCAGCTCGGTCCGAATGTTTGACCTGCACCTGGATGATCTCGGAGTTTGGTACCACTACAGCGGTGGTGTTGCGAACCAGATAGTCGACCGGGATGCCGGTGCTCTTGGCGACCGGATCGAGTACTTCCCTACTTGTGATGATCACGGTTTGGGTGGTCAGCGCCCGGTCGGCGGCATCTGAGCCGCCTTCGCCCACGGAGTATCTGATTGTGGTCTGCGCCGCGTACACATGCGGTAATACGACGGTGGCCAACAAGCCGAGGAGGGCCCCGGCGACCACGGCCAGCACACAGACCAGCGCAATCTTGGATTGCTGCGCGCTGCTCAGCGGAGGTGACGAGGGCGGGGGTGGCAGGTACCCTGGGCCGAGGACGGGCGGCAGCTGGCCTGGTGGCGGACCCGGTTGTCTGACCGGGGGGTGGCCGGCCCCTCCGGGCGGAGCCGAGCTGGTGGGACCCATCGGGATGTCACCTCACTGGACAAGCGCAGGCGGCCCAAGGAACCTGACGAACCGTCCCGGACCAGGACGTCGCGCTGCGGGCCTTGCGTACCCACCCGAGTTTACCGCCCCTGGGCCCGGCGGCCGCTGAGATCCCGTTAGGAGGACTTATCTACCCCACATGAGCGATGCCGTAGCGTCCGTGGCACCACCAAGATGTGCACAACCTATCGACCGGTGCCGTGCGAGTCCTTCGTGGCACCCGACTGAGGAGCGACCACATGGCCTTTTTCGCCGACGAAAACGAGGTCGACAAATACATCGGCGGCGTGTTTCGCGCCGCGGCTGAGCACCCCGAGATCGGGCCCAAGTTCCGTGACGCGAATGTCAATCTGCGGGTCGTTTACTTCGACCCGGAGGCCAACATGACGGTGCAGATGGCCGATCCGATAGTGGTCACGTCCGGGCCGTCGGATGTGAAGCCGGACGTGACATTGCGGATGGCCGGTGACACCGCCGACAAGTTCTGGCGGGGTAAGTACAATCTGGCGGTCGGTCTTGCCAAGGGCGAGGTCAAGGCGGAGGGGCCGGTTACCAAGATTCTCAAGTTGGTGCCATTGACCAAACCGCTGTTTCCGATCTACCGGGATCTTGTGGGAGAGAAGGACAGCGCGACTGGTTAGCCGTTGTGTGGCCCTGAGCCGCTCATCAACCGGAGAGAAACGAAGCGAATGACAATTCAGTACGACAAGCTGTTCATCGGCGGCAGTTGGGTCTCGCCGAGCTCGAGCCGCACGATCACCGTCGTGTCCGCGAGCACCGAGGAGATCATTGGCTCAGTCGCCGAAGCGCAGGAGGCCGACGTTGACGCCGCCGTCGACGCCGCCCGGACGGCCTTCGATGACTCGAACGGTTGGGCGCACTGGGAGCCGGCGCAGCGGGCTGAAGCGATGGAGCGCTTCGCTAGCGCCCTGGAGAGCAGGGGCCAGGAGATCGCCCAACGGGTGAGCTCGCAGAACGGCATGCCGATCGCCATCTCCTCGGCGTTCGAGGCCACCTTCCCGGCCTACCTGCTGCGCTACTACGCCGGTGTGGCCCGCGCGACCAACCTGGAGGAAGATCGCACCGGCTTGCTCGGTGGCACCATCAAGGTCCGTCACCAGCCGATCGGTGTGGTTGGAGCCATCGTGCCGTGGAATTTCCCGCAGTCACTGGCCGCGTTCAAGTACGCCCCGGCGCTGGCCGCCGGCTGCACGCTGGTAATCAAGCCGTCGCCGGAGACCGTGCTGGACATGAGATTGGTAGCCGACGCCGCGGCTGAAGCCGGCATTCCGAACGGTGTGATCAACTTCGTGCCTGGCGGCCGGGAAATCGGCGCCTACCTGGTCGCGCACCCCCGGATCGACAAGGTTTCCTTCACCGGTTCCACCGCCGCCGGGCGCTCAATCGCCGAGACCTGCGGGCGGCTGCTGCGCCCAGTGACCCTGGAGCTGGGCGGCAAGTCGGCGGCCATCGTGTTGGACGACGCTGAGCTCGACCTGGCTACCATCGGCCAGAAGCTGTTCCAGGCCACCTTGCTCAACCAGGGGCAAACCTGCTTCCTCGGCACCCGAGTGCTCGCTCCCCGCAGCCGTTACGACGAGGTCGTTCAGACCTTCGCCGCGATGGCCGGGTCGCTCAAGATCGGCGACGCGCTGGACCCGACAACCCAGATCGGCCCAATGGTCAGCGACCGCCAGCGTAACCGGGTCGAAGGCTACATCGCCAAAGGAAAGGCCGAGGGCGCCAAGCTCGTGCTCGGCGGTGGTCGTCCCGCCGGGCAGGACAAGGGCTGGTTCGTCGAGCCTACGATCTTTGCGAACGTGGACAACAACCACACCATCGCGCAGGAAGAGATCTTCGGCCCAGTGCTGTCGCTGATCGCCTACGACGACGATGACGACGCGGTGCGCATCGCCAACGATTCCGACTACGGCCTGGGCGGTACGGTCTGGACCGCAGACTCCGACCGGGGGCTCGGCGTGGCCCGTCGGGTGCAAACCGGCACCATCGGCGTGAACACCTACCTGCTCGACCCCACCTCGCCGTTCGGCGGCGTCAAGGCCAGCGGCATCGGGCGGGAACTGGGGCCCGAGGCGCTCGGTTCCTACCAGCAGATCAAGTCGATTTGCATCTGATCCCGGGGCGCCGAACTGATCCCGAGTGAACGGACTTTCGCGCGCGTAGAGCGTGCGAAAGTGCCGTTCGCCCGCGTGAGGAGTTCACCGGGCGTGCGGAGGTGATCGCCGGAAGCTACTAATCTGCTGCGCGTGCCCCAGCAGCCATCCTCTACGCCAGCGCGCCGGTTAGGTCCGCGTGACCCAACCGTTACGAGCCGGATGATGGCCAAGGTTCGGCACAAGGACTCTCGGGCCGAACTCGCTCTGCGCCGTGCGCTGCACGCCGCTGGGATGCGTTACCGCCTGCACGCCCCGGACGTTATCGGTCGGCCGGATCTGGTCATCAGGTCCCGGCGGCTGGCGGTGTTCGTCGACGGTGATCTGTGGCACGGTAACCCTGAGGAGGTGCGTCGGCGTGGTCGCACGTCACTGGCCGACCTGTTTCCTAGCCGGACCGAGTGGTGGGTGGCCAAGATTGAGCGGACGATGCAACGGGACCGGGAAGTGACCTCGGCGCTGCAAGCGCAAGGATGGACCGTGCTGCGTCTGTGGGAGCATGACGTACTACGCGATCCTGAGGGATGCGCGCGCACCGTCATGCAAGCTGTCCCGCGTCGCTAAGCACGTCGTTGAGCCGCTCGGGACGTTGGCGCGGTAGGGGCCACACACTGAACGGTGTGGCCAGGGCGGTTGGCCTACTCGTTGGCACCACTGCGGACGCGGCCTTCGGCGACCCGGCGCGCTGGCATCCGGTAGCCGGGTTCGGCTGGCTCGCCTCGGCCCTCGAGCGGCGCTGCTACGCCAACTCTCGGGCGGCCGGTCTGGTTCACCTCCTGGCTACGGCGGGGGCGGTTGTCGGAGCGGGAGCGGTGGTGAGTCGAGCCGTGCGGGGCCGTCCGGTCGCTGAATCGGCGGTTGTCGCGCTAGCTACGTGGTTGGTACTTGGTGGCGCATCGCTCGCTGGCGAGGCTACGGCGTTGGCTGATTCCTTGGATGCCGATGATCTGGCCGGGGCTCAAGCCCGGATTCCTCATTTGTGTGGGCGGGACCCAGCAGCGCTGGACATGCTGGGAGCGGTGCGTGCCGGCTGCGAATCGGTGGCCGAGAACACGTCCGACGCCGTGGTGGGCCCGCTGTTGTGGGGCGCGCTGGCCGGCGTGCCGGGGCTGCTAGGCTACCGGGCGGTCAACACACTCGACGCCATGGTCGGCTACCGGTCACCGCGCTATCGTCGATTCGGCTGGTCCGCCGCCCGAGCAGACGATCTGCTCAACCTGTTGCCGGCTCGGCTTACCGCTGTGCTAATGGTGTTGCTCTGCCCGTTGCTCGCCGGTTACCTGGGTGAGGCGGTCCGGGCGTGGCGACGCGACGCCGCCAAGCATCCGAGTCCCAACGCTGGCCCGGTGGAGGCGGCGGCCGCCGGCGCTCTCGGCATCCAGCTGGGCGGGCGCACGGTGTACTCGCATGGGATTGAGCTGCGCCCAACCCTCGGCCATGGCCGGCCAGCCACGGTCAACGACTTACGTCGCATGGTGCTGTTGTCCCGGCTGGTTACTTTCGCGGCTTTAGTGACGGCGGCACTGCTGTGCGTAGCGTCACAATCGGGACTTGCCGTATCGCTGCACCAGCGGATCGGTCGGTTCAGGCTGCCTCGCTGGACTATCGCCCCTGCGTTGCAACAGCTCCAGGCGGATGAAGTAGCCGAGGCCGAACAACGCCATTGCGCCGAACGTGAGCCATTGCCAGGCGTAGGACAAGAACGGGCCGCTGTCAGTCTCGGGTAGCGGCAACTCGGCCAGCAGCCCCGGCTGGTTGCTCAGCAGCATCAGGTAGCTGCCCATGAGTGGTTCTCCGGTGAGGTTGGCGAGCTGCCGGCTGTCTACCGCGTACAGCTGGGGGTGCCCGTCGGCGGTAAGTGGCGGTCGGTGGTGGGGATCGGTCTCGTCCATCTGGATGCGTGCGGTGAGCTGTACGTCACCGGCCGGCGCGGCTGGATATGCCGGGACGCGGTTGTTATCGTCGGGGCGCAGGTAGCCTCGATCCACCGCGATGGTTCGTCCTTCGTCGCTGCGGAATACGGTGAGTACCTCGTATGCCGGCTGGCTCTGTACTGAGCGCAGCCGTACCAGTGCTTCCTCACGGGGCAGGTAGTGACCCCGCACGACGACCCGCCGCCACTCGAGCTGTCGAGTAGGCGCCGCGCCGACCGGCACTAGTTCGGCCAGCGGTACGGGTGGGGTGGCCAGCGACGTGGCAATCGCGTTGTTGTCCCGCTCGCGTTCGGCGTTGCGGCGGAATTGCCATGGAGCCAGCAACGTGTAGCAAGCGATGGCAAAGCCTACCACTGCCGCGATGAACGCCAGCCAGCCTGGCCTGAGCAGAAACCGCACGTCACCTACGGTATGCGCTCTGCGGCTTCGAGGGTGGAGCGGGCGGCTGTGACCGCCGATGGGGCGTAGCTACGACCGAACAGCACCACGTGCACCAGCAACGGGAACAGTTGATGAAGACCTACCCGTGCATGCCAGCCGTGGGGCAGCGGGCTGATCTGTTGGTAGCCGACGATGACCTGGTCCAGGTAGGGGCATCCGAACAGCGCCAACATGGCCAGGTCGGTTTCCGGGTGCCCCCCGTGCGCGGCGGGGTCGATCAACCAGGCGGACGTACTGCCGTCGCTCGGCACGGCACTCCAGCACACGTTGCCGGACCACAGGTCACCGTGCAGCCGCGCCGGGAGCACTGCCGGCCCGGCGGCATTGGGAAAAGCGGCGCAAGCCGTTTCGATCGTCCGAGCTTCGGCATTGGTGAGATCGCCCCGGTCGCGGGCTGTGCGCATGTACGGCAGCACCCGGTGCTCGGCGTACCAGCTGGGCCAATCCGTCCCTTTGGCGTTGCGCATGGGCGCCCGGCCTATCCAGGCCTCGGTCGGCCCGCCCGGCGGCGGTGCGCCGAACGCTGGGGCCCCGGCGGCATGCAATTGGGCCAGGCCTTGCCCGAACCGGATTGCCGCTTCCCGCGTCGGCGTGGCCGGCGGGAGATACTCCAGCAGCAGCCATTGCTCGTCGTGGCCGAAGATCTTTGGTACGGCAATGGTTGCTGGTTGGGCTAGCCAACACAGCCCGGCAACCTCAGCGAGGATAGTGCTCGGGACGGCCGCACGCTTGGCCAACAGTTGACGACCGTCGTCCAGCTCAACGATGTTGCGCACTACCCGTCGCGCGGGCACACCGGTGAGGCGGCGAACGACGTCGTGCAGCCGGTCGGCGCTCACGCGAGTCGCCCCCGCGTCCATTCAAGCAGGCCGGGCATGGTGGCCTCGATCATAGCTAGCACCTCGTCGAATCCTTGATCACCGCCATAGTACGGGTCAGGGATTTCAGCGCCGGGTGGTGCAGCCGGATCGAATGATCTCAAGAGTCGAACTCTGGTGGCGGCGTCGATGCGGCCGAGCACTCTGGTCAGCGCGGCGACGTGGTCCTTGCCAGCGGCTAGTAGCAGGTCGGCCTCCAGATGCTCGAGGTTGACCTGGCGAGCGACATGCTGGCTGGGGTAGCCGTGCCGGCGCAGCACATCGGCGGCGCGCTGGTCGGCGGGCTCGCCAGCATGCCATGATCCGGTGCCGGCGCTGCTCACCCGCACGCGGTCCGCCAGCCCCGCACGGGCGAGTTTGGTGGTGAACACCTTCTCGCCCATGGGGGAGCGGCAGATGTTGCCGGTGCAGACGAAGCAGATGTGAAGCGTTTGTGGGCTGCTCACCGGCTTAGTCTGACCGAGCTGTGTATCGTTTGGCTTAGTGAGCTCTGGCTAACAGCGCGTCAATATCAAGATCGAAGTCGAACTCGCCTACCTTGACGCCTGCGACGAACGCGGCCCACTCCCCGGGGGTAAACGCGTGGGCCGCTCTGCTGGTGTCTTTTGAATCTCGTAGTGAAATGGTGCCGTCGGGAAGCGGCGCCACTTCAACGCATTCCATTTTCGAAAAACTGCTCTTGCGGTACAGTATTTTCATGAGGCGGATCTTTCTTTGTCAGGTGCTCGGCGAGGGGCCGGAATTTCTCTATGGTGGGGTAATGTGAACTCGAGGATGGCAGGCAATATCTTTCGGGAACTGGTATCTTTCGGGAACTGGTTGGCCCGTCGCTAGTGTCTCGTAATGATAGCCATTTTACATACGTAACATGAAGGTTATGATCTGACCAGCGACGATGCTGGTTGCCGAGTAAACGAATCTTCATTACGAGACACTAGAGAGTCCGCAAGAGTAGCAACCAAGAACGTGGCGATGTTATTGCGCCGCCGCCTGGTTAACCAAGCTGAGTCGGTTGGTTCCGGTGCCTCAGAGGGGGGTCGTCTCAGTGGGAGACATGCTCTTGCGGTATCGCTCGCGCATGGAAATCGGTCTCCTTGTGTATGTTCGCTGGGACCGATGTTACGTACCGGTGAGCTAGGCGCCGCGATCAAGCAGCGCATGGATATCAAGATCGAAGTCAAAGTCAAATTCGCTCTCTTTCTCTTTGACGCCTGCGACGAACGCGGCTCACTTCCCGAGGGTAATCGAGTGGGCCGCTCTGCTGGTGTCTTTTGAATCGCGTAGCGAAATGGTGCCGTCGGGAAGCGGCGCCACTTCAACGCATTCCATCTGCGAAAAACTGCTCTTGCGGTACAGTACGCTCATCGCGTTCGACTTTCTATGAGGATTTTCAGGTGTTGCGGAGCTCAGTGTCTCGTAATGGTAGTCAGTTTACCGTCCAATATGAGGATCGTGATTTGATCAGCGACAAATGCTAGTCGCCGGAGTTAAAGAGTTTTCATTGCGAGACACTCAACGAATGTGACATTCGTCTGATAAATTGTGTCGACTCGGCGGGTGAAAGAGCAATCGCTTTCAGTCCATCGAGTGATTCTCGATAACGGGCCACCCGCTCGGGTTGGTCGATGTACACTTCCGTGATCATGCTCTCAATGTTGACCACTTCCTGATCGATTGGCTGTCGGAACTGGAAAATAGTGAAAGTGCCCTCGCTGAGCGCCGCGTGTGGTCCCGCCGAGAAAGGATGAACTCGCAGCGTAACATTCGGGAGCTCACTGGCGTCCGCTAGGCGCGCGATTTGTTCCCGCATGATCGTGGGTGTGCCAACCACGCGGTGAAATACGGACTCGTCAATGATGATGTCGAGACTGACCGGGAACTCGTCTCGGCTGATCACCTCCTGCCTGCGGAGTCGGAGGTCGACAAGCGCGGCTATCTCGTCGGGGTCAGTGGAGTTCAGGGCGGAGATCAGTGCCCTCGCGTAGCTGGCGGTCTGCAGTAGACTCGGGACGAAGTGGCTTACGTATCCGTAGATGAGGCTTGCGGCCGTTTCGTACTGCATGTACTGCTCGATTGTCGAAGGCACGGTATCGGTTGCCTCGCGCCAGGCTTGAAGGGCCTCGCGACCTTCTAATGCCCAGCGGTGCATGCGATCCCCAAGCTCGGTGCCGCTCTGGCCGTAGTAGTCGAGCAGGTCGCGCACGTCGCGTTCTTGTGGTACCGACTGGCCCTTCTCCAGGCGGCTGAGCTTGCTGGGGGAGAACATGACGTGCTTGGCAACGTCGCTCAGGAGCTTGCCTTGCTCACGGCGAAGCCTGCGTAACTCCGCGCCGAAGAGTCGCCGAGGGGATGCCGGGTCCAATCCCTGGCTGACAGTCATCGTGACGTCCCTCCGGCGGAGTATCCTCTGGATCTCCCAACGAGCTCGGGCCGAGGCCGGTTCGGCTCGCATACCGCAGAACGGGTGATGTTGGGTACCCGTGCAGCGATGATCTCGCAGCGAGGATTTTCGCGCAATCCCTCGGGGGGATTGCTAGGTGAAATCCCACAAAGGTACTGTAGCGCCCCCGTGGTGGCGCAGGTCCATGGCCACCACCGTATGTGCCCGGCTGGCGTATGTGCCCGGCTGGGCGGGGGGCCGCATCGCCAACCCGCCCAGCCGGACTTCACTACGGCACCGACGTCGCCGAGGGCGGCGCCGGTGGTCCGGAC
>JAFASX010000160.1 GCA_019244295.1 Pseudonocardia sp. | reverse complement strand
CTCGCTCGGCGCCAACCACCGACGCGGCTTCCCACCAGACACAGACACGGTCGAAGCGGACAACAACAACAGCCTCCAGATCGGTCAAACACGCCGATCCTTGGCTGGGTATTTTCGACCGGATCTGGTTCATTAACTCAGACGCAGAACAACGGGGTGCTGGTAAGGAAGCTGCCAGGAGCCGCAATCGGTGGTATATCGCCTGGTCAGCGCACCGTAGCCGCAGCGCTTTGGTACCCCAGACAGTGCCCAGCGTGGAAAACGATCAGTATCGTGACCAGCAGCAATAGCCGCGTTTGCGGCTCATGACACCGTCCTTACCGACACCCCAACAGCGGCAATATCCGACGCGGAACGGCTCACCCATGCCCAGAGTGTTCCACATATCGGGGGTTCACCGGGACAGTACGCGGAACACCCCTACGGAACAGTGATGAGCTGGCCCGCGATCCGTGTCGTAGAGTGTTCCGTTGACCGGCCCCCTTCCGGAACACCGCGACCAGCACCCATCCCCTACGCCGCCGCCTCCGACGGCCGACATCGGAAGTGGCCCGTGTCACCGGCCACCCGGCACCGGCGCGAAAAGTGCCAGCCAGGACGCCACCCGACAGCGTGGACACACCGCCACCCACCGCTGCAAGTCACACCTGTCTCATAACCCCTTGTCGAGCATGCGACATGAGATGCGTTCTGCGACAGAGTCGAGCTGATGCCCGCTCGATCGCTCATGTACCTCATGGCGCGATCCTTAACGACACCCCGTCAGCGTGAAGAACCGGAACAGCTCCTCGCGGCCGATCTCGGGGAACTTCCGCAGTGCCTCCAACTCCTGCTCCGCGAACACCCGCGTGGCCAACCAGCCACCTCCCGCCAGAGCACGAAGATCCCCAGCTCAGGAGGCTAGCGAGCCATATCCGCCCGATTTTCAGCGGATGCTACGGCGACCCCAATTAAGACTATCCACAAGATGGTCGGCTCCTGGCGCGGCGGCCATCATTTTCAGGTCGATGCCGGAATTGAGATTCCAGCGGAATACGTCTTCGCAGCCGTCGCGGAATTCGTAGCCACGCACCAGCGCCTCCATGAACCGGCCGGAGCCCGGCCAGCCAAGCCCGCGAGGTTAGCGCTTGAACTCACTTTCGATGATCGAGAGAAGTTCGTCGACATCAGCCGAGGCGACATCGGCTGCCTCGCTGTCATCCTCGGCGGTGAGACCATCGCCGCCGACGAGCCCGTCGGCGATCCGGCGCAGGCGCAGCGCGAGCTGGCCGAGCACGTCACGGTCCGCTTCTAGTTCGGCCACGGTCATCTCAAGCCGGTCGAGATCGGCGTGCACGCTGTCCGGGGTGGTTGAGGGTACCAGCAATCGGTGCAGGTGCATCGCCAGCGCGGTCGCGTTGGGGTGGTCGAAGACCACCGTGGTCGGCAGCGACACTCCGGTCGCCCGCACCAGGCCGTTGCGCAGGTCGACAGCGGTCAGCGAGTCGAACCCGAGGTCGCGAAAGGCTTTTGTCGCGTCTAAGACCTCGCCCCGTGCGTAGCCGAGGGCGGCCCCGGCCTGGACGGTCACCAGTTCCCGGAGGCGGTCCTGCTGCTCCGCGCGGGTCAGCGTGGTCAGCTCGGTGCGCAGCGCCCCCGCTTGTGAGTCGGCGAGCGTCGGCTCCTCGGCCACCGCTTCGGGGATGCCGTCGAGCAGCGGTCTCGGCCGGGCCGCCGTGTACGCGCCGGCGAAGCGGGGCCAGTCCACGTCGGCGACCGACAAGGTCGTCTCGTCAGCATCGAGGGCGTGTCCGAGCACGGCCAGGGCAGCGTCCGGAGGCATCGGCCGCAGGCCCAGACGCATGAGGTCAGCGCCCGCTTCACCAGCCGCCATCCCGGTCTCGCCCCAGGCTCCCCAGGCGACCGACAGCGCATGGCGCCCGGCGAGGCGACGTTGCTGGGCGAAAGCATCCAAATAGACGTTCGCTGTGGCGTACCCGGCCTGCCCCGCGCTGCCCCACACCCCGGAGTTGGAGGAGAACAGCACGAACTCCTCGGCAGCCGCGCCGAACACCGCCTCCAGGTTGCATGCGCCGACGACTTTGGGCCCGCACACCGCCGCCCATTCAGCGTCGCCGCTGTGCTCGACCGGCATGCCGGTGACCACACCGGCCAGGTGGTAGACGGCACTGATCTGGATGCCGTCAGCCGCCAAGGTAGCGCGCAGCGCGGCCACCGCGTCGGGGTCGGTGATATCGCAGGCGTAGGCCCTCACAGCCGGCATGTCGAGCTCGTCTGGTCGGGTACCCGACCTGCTGACCAGCACGATGTCGGTTTCGCCTCGGGCGGCGAGCCAGCGCGCGAGCCGGGTACCCACTCCTCCGGTCCCTCCGGTGATCAGCACCGCACCGGCGCCTGGGATTCGCCGAGCCGGTTCAGCGATATCGGTGGCTGCCGGCACGGACTGCGCGGCGCGCACAATGCGCCGCCCCAGCACCCGCCGGCCCAGCACAGCGACCTGGTCCTCGGGGCTAGGTGAGCTGAGCAGGCCGAGCAGGGTGCGCACGCTGTCGGGGTCAGGCTCGACGGGTAAATCGGCTAGTGCGATCTTGACGGCGGGGCGTTCGAGCCCAGCGGTCAGTACCAGTGCCCACAGCGCGGTCTGCTCAGCACGGACACCGTCGGTGCGGTTGGGGTCGCTAGCCCCGGTGGTGACGCACCACAGCGGCGCGGTCACCCCTGCATCGCCCAGTGCCTGAATGAGCAGCCGGGTCAGCCGCCACGAGTTGGCCACGCCGGGACTGGCCCAGCCGGGGGCCTCGGCCAGCAGGGACACCACGGCCGCCCCGGCGCCCCGGGCCAACCGCTCAGCGAGCGCTTCCCGGCTGGTCGTCGGGCCGACGGTGAGGATCCGGACATCGGCCCGCTCCCGCAGCGCCGCGAGCAGCTGGGAGTTCTCCCGTGGCTGGTCGGGGACGACAACAACCAGCAACGGTCTAACCGGTGGACCGTCAGGCGGCGCCACCGGCCACCAGTCCACCCGGTAGCGCCAATCGTGGGTGGGGTCAGTCACTCGAGCGTCGAGGGCTGGTGGCGTCGCCCAGTATCGGCGGTGGTCGAAAGCGTAGGAGGGCAGCGGCACCCGGCAAGCGGCGCCGGCCGGGCCGAAAGCGGGTGTCCAGTCCACCAGCACGCCGCGCACCCACGCCTCACCCAGCGAGCGCAGGAACCGATGCAGCCCGCCGTCGTCGCGCCGCAGGGAGCCGACCACCACCGCGTCTTCGCTGAGGGTATCCAGCATCGCGGCGACGAGCACCGGATGCGTGCTGCTCTCGATGAAGCAGCCGTATCCGCGCCGCCTGAGTGCTTCGACGGCCGGGGCGAACCCAACCGGTTCGCGCAGGTTGCGGAACCAATACTCGGCGTCCAGCTCAGTACCGTCGATGACCTCGCCGACGACAGTGGAGAAGAAGGTGGCCTCACCGGCCTTGGGTGCCAGGTCGGCCAGCTCGGCGAGGAGCTCGCCTCGCAACGCGTTGACCTGCGCGGAGTGCGAGGCGTAGTCGACCGGGAGGAGTTTGGCGCGCACGTCCTGTGCGGAGCACTCCTCGACCAGCGCGGTGAGCTGATCGACCGGCCCGGAGACGGTGGTGGCGGCCGGCCCGTTCACGGCCGCGATGGATACCTCGGCTCTCTTGCCCAGGCGGGCACGGACCTGGTCCACCGACTGGGCCACCGAGGCCATACCGCCGTGCCCAGACAGCGACCGCGCGATGAGCCGGCTGCGGGCGACCACCACGCCCGCCCCCGAAGCGAGATCCAGCACGCCGGCGACGCAGGCGGCCGCGATCTCGCCCTGGGAATGGCCGACCACAGCAGCCGGGCACACCCCGAATGACTGCCACAACCGCGCGAGGGCGACCATCACCGCCCATGAGGCGGGCTGCACGACGTCGACCCGCCGCAGCGCCTGCGCCTCGGACAGCACTTCTGCCAGGTCCCAGTCCACATGCTCGGCTAACGCGGTGGCGCACTCGTCCAGTGCGCGGGCGAACACCGGGGACTCGTCGTACAGGGCTCGGCCCATGCCGGCCCATTGGGCGCCCTGGCCGGGGAAGACGAACACTGTGCGACCGGGGCCACCGGGCTTGGCGGATCCGATAACTGTGTCGGGGTCGGGTTCGTCACGGGCGAGCGCGGCGAGGCTCTCGGTGAGCATGCCAGCGTCGGCGCCCACTAGAACAGCGCGCTCCTCCAGCGCTGCGCGGGTCGTGGCCAACGAGTAGCCAATGTCGACCAGGGAGCGGTTGGGAACCGCGGCGCTGAGTCGGGCGGCCTGCCGGCGCAAGCCACCGACGCCCCGGGCGGAAAGCACCCAGGGAATGGCCGCCGGTGGCTTGTCCGACAGGTCGCCTCTGGGGAGCTCCTCGGCGGATACTTCCTCGAGGATGACGTGCGTGTTGGTCCCGCCGACCCCGAATGAGGACACCCCGGCCCGGCCAGGACGTCCAGTGCTCGGCCAGGCTTGTCCGCGCGCGAGCTCAACCGCCCCGGCGCCCCAGTCGATCCGGGTGCTGGGCACGTCGGCGTGCAGCGTCGGCGGGACTCTCCGGTGCCGCAAGGCCTCGATCATTTTAATCACGCCGGCGACTCCGGCCGCGGCCTGGGTATGCCCAAGGTTGGACTTCACCGACCCGACGAGCAGCGGGGTCTGGCGGTTCTGTCCGTAGACGGCCAGTAACGCCTGAGCTTCGATCGGGTCGCCCAGCTCCGTGCCGGTGCCGTGTGCCTCGACGACGTCCACGTCGGACGCGGTCAGTCCGGCGTCGGCGAGCGCGGCCCGGATGACCCGCTGCTGGGACGGTCCGTTCGGTGCGGTGAGCCCGTTCGACGCTCCGTCGGAGTTGACCGCGCTCCCCCGCACCACCGCCAACACCGGGCGCCCGTGGCGATGGGCATCGCACAGCTTTTCCAGGACCAGCACACCGACGCCTTCGCCCCAGCCGGTGCCGTCGGCCCCGGCACCGAACGCTTTGCAGCGGCCGTCGGGGGCGAGGCCACCCATCCGGCCGAACTCGGCGAACATGGTGTCAGTCGACATCACGGTCACGCCGCCGGCGAGGGCGAGCGAGCATTCACCGCGCTGCAGCGCCAGCCGGGCCAGGTGCAGCGCGACCAGCGACGACGAGCAGGCCGTGTCGACGGTCATGGCCGGGCCTTCCAGGCCGAGCACGTAGGCAACCCGGCCGGACAGCACGGCGGCCGCGTTGCCCGTGGCGCACAAGCCCGCCAGTTCAGGCGAACCCTGTACGTTGCCCACGTAGTCGACCATGCTGGAGCCGACGAACACTCCGGTCGTTGAGCGGGCGAGGCCGAGCGGGTCGATGCCGGCGCTTTCCAGTGCCTCCCACGTGCATTCGAGCATCAGCCGCTGCTGTGGGTCCATCGCGAGCGCCTCGCGCGGGGAGATCCCGAAGAACGCGGGGTCGAAGCCGGCGGCGTCGTCAAGGAAGGCCCCGGCGCCGACTACCGCGGGGTCCCAGTTCCGGTCCGTGGGCAACGGTCCGACCACGTCCTGTGCGGCGATGACCAGTCGCCACAGATCTTCCGGGGACGCGATGCCGCCGCCGAACCGGCAAGCCGCCCCGACCACGGCGATCGGCCCATCCTGGGGCGGGCGTACCGCCTCGGTGGCGCGGCGCAACCGCTCGTTCTCCCGCAGGGCAGCGCGCAGGGCCTCGACGAGCTTCGCGGACGGGTCACTCATGGGAGGGCTCCTCTCCGAGCGCGGCCCGGATGAGCTCGTCAGCGCTCATCTCGGCATAGCGGTCAGTTCCGTCGCTGGGTGCTCCACCGTTGCTGGACCCACCGTTGCTTCCGGTATCGCCGTTGCTAGGTCCGAAGTGAGGTAGCAGCTGTTCTCCCAATTCCCGCGCCAGGCGTGCTGGGGTCGGATGGTCGAATACCAAGGTGGCTGGCAGGCCAAGACCGGTGCGCGCGGTGAGCAGGTTGCGCAGCTCGACCGCGGTCAACGAGTCGAATCCAAGATCCCGGAACTGCTGGTGCGGACCTACTGTGTCGCTTGAGTCGTGGCCGAGGACGGTGGCGACCGCCCCGAGAACGGCATCGAAGAGCACGAACTCCCGATCCTGTGGACGCGCCATGGCGAGCGCGGCCCGCAAGGACACGCCCGAGACTTCAGTCTCTTCGGGCGCGTGTCCGGACTCGTTCGCCCCGTTGGTTCCGTTTACTCCGGGCTGTAGCCGGGACAGTAAGGGGTTGGACCCGGTGTCCGAGAGGTTGGGCGCGAACCGTGCCCAGTCGACGTCCACCACGGCCACGGAGGTGTCGGCCGTGTCGAGCACCCGTCGCAACGCCTCGACGCCGCGCGCCGGCGCGAGCGGGGTCAGGCCGGCCCGCGCCATCCGGCGGGCCACCAGATCGCTGCTGGCCATCCCGGCTTCGGCCCACGGTCCCCAAGCGATCGAGACCGCCGGCAGCCCCCGGTGTCGCCGATATTGGGCTAGCCCGTCGAGGTAGGCATTCGCCGCCGCGTAGTTTGCCTGCCCGGCGTTGCCCCAGACACCGGCGACCGAGGAGAACAGCACGAACCGTTCGAGGCTGAGCCCCTCGGTCAGGGTGTGTAGGTTCCAGGCGCCGACGGCTTTGGCGGCGAGCACCCGCCGCATCTGCTCGGGTGTCATCGTGGCGACCACACCGTCGTCCAGCACACCGGCCGCGTGGATCACTGTGGTGAGGGGGTACTCCTCGGGCAGCGCATCAAGCACCGCAGCGAGCGCGTCGCGGTCAGCTACGTCGCAGCGGGCCACGGTGACCCGCAGGCCGTGTTTCCGGCGGACGTCGTCGAGCCACGATCCCGTGACACCACGGCGGCTGACCAGCACCACATGCTCGGCTCCGCAGCGGCCCAGCCACGTGGTGAGTTCGGCGCCGATGCCGCCGGTGCCGCCGGTGACCAGCACCGTGCCACGGGGACGCCACTGGCTGGCCTCAGAGCGTGCGGCCCGGCGGACCAGCCGGCAGCCGAACACGGTGTGCGCGCGCAACGCGAGCTGGTTCTCGTTGTGCGGGGCAGCCAGTACATCGCAGAGCCGGGTCAGCTGGGGCGCGGCGACCTCGGTTGGCACGTCGATGAGTCCACCCCACCGCGCCGGTTCCTCGACGGCGGCTGCCCGGCCGAATCCCCACAGCGGCGCCTGGCCGGGATCAATGATGTCGGCACCGGGCACAATCTCAATCACGCCTTGGGTGACCGCCCAGAATCGGGCGGTTATGCCGGCATCGTCTAGCGCCTGGAACAGTTTCAGCGTGCTAACCGCGAGCCGGAGACCCGGGGCGGGCGGCTCAATGCCGGGGCCGTGGTCTGGCGCCAGCAACGAAACGACGCCTTCGAAGCCGGATGGGTCGTCAAGCCCGGCCAATCGCTGGGCGAGGGTGGCCCGATCATCCCTGCCAGGATTGAGCGGGAACTCTTCGACCATGCCACCGCGTCTGCGCAGTGTATCGATCAGCCCGTCTACTAGGGGGTCTCGGATGTCGGTGGCGTCCGAGACGACCAGCCAGCGGCCGGTGATACTGACCGCGCGTGGCAGATCGGTCGCGGCCCACTCGATGCCGTAACACAGTTCGTCGGTTTCGTTGTGCTCCTCAACGCGGCGACGCCACGACGACAACGCCGAGATGACGGTGTTCAGTTGCTCCGTATCGGCGACGTCTAGCTCAGTGGCTAGGTGATCGATGTCTAGACGCCGCACGGCGTCCCAGAACCGCTCGTCGATCGAGTCACGGCGGACCGGCGCGGCTTTGGGCTCGGTGTCGAACCAGAATCGCTGACGTTGGAAGGCGTATGTGGGCAGGTCAACCCGACGCGGCGCCAGCCCAGCAAACGTCTCAGCCCAATTCACCTCGACACCGGATGTCCAGAGCCTCGCGACACCGGTCAATGCCGCCCGAACCTCATCCTCGTCACGGCCTAATGGGGCAACGGTGACCGGGCAATCACCCACCATCTCACTAATCACACCAGACAACGCCGCCCTCGGCCCCACCTCAACAACCGTATTAATCCCAAGATCGAACACCGTGGCCATACCATCAGCGAACCGCACCGTCTGGCGCACATGCCGCACCCAATACTCCGGCTCGACCACGTCCTCGGTGATTTCACCGGTCAGATTAGAAACGACGGACAGCGACGGCTCCCGATACGACAGCGTTTCAGCGACAGCGCGGAACTCATCAAGCATCGGCTCCATCAACACCGAATGAAACCCATGACTAACCCGCAACCGCGTCGTCTTGCCGTCCCACGCCTGCGCGATCGCGGCAACCTCAGCCTCAACACCGGAGATCACCACCGCATCCGGCCCATTCACCGCCGCGATCGACACCCCACCAGTAAGCACCTCCCGCACAGCCGCTTCGCTACCCCGCAACGCCACCATCACCCCACCCGAAGCCAACCCACCCATCAACCGACCACGCGCCGCCACCAACCGACACGCATCCTCCAACGACCACACACCAGCCACATAAGCGGCGGTCAACTCACCAATCGAATGCCCCATCACCACCTCAGGCCGCACACCCCAGGACTCCACCAACCGATACAACCCCACCTCAAACGCAAACAACCCAGGCTGAGCAAACTCCGTCAAATCCACCCGCCCATCAACCAACGCCTCCCGCACAACCGGGTCAAAACATGCCAACACCTCATCAAACACCCGCCCAAACACCGGGAACCGCGCCGCCAACTCCCGCCCCATACCAGCCCGCTGCGCACCCTGCCCAGAAAACACCACCCCCACCCGACGCTCACCACCACCAACCCGACCTTGAGCCACCGGCACAGACCCCTCCAGCAGTACCGCCCGTTCAGACAGCGCCGCCCGAGTAGTAGCTAACGACCAACCGACGTCGACGGGATCAGCGTCCCAATTGACCAACCGGGACAGCTGCGTCCGCAGCGCACCCGTCGAATGCGCCGAGACCACCCAAGGCACCACCACATCCACCGGCCGCTCACCGACCGGCTCAAGCGAAAGATCAGGCGACTGCTCCAGAATGACATGCGCATTAGTGCCACTCACCCCGAACGCGGACACCCCAGCCCGGCGAACCCGACCCGTTTCGGGCCACTCGCGTGCCTCGGTCAGCAACTCCACCGCACCAGCCGACCAATCCACCCGCGAGGACGGCACATCCACATGCAACGTCTTCGGCAACACCCCCCGCCGCAACGCCTCCACCATCTTAATCACACCCGCCACACCCGCCGCGGCCTGAGCATGCCCAATATTCGACTTCACCGAACCCAAATACAACGGCACCTCACGATCTTGCCCATAAGTCGCCAACAACGCCTGCGCCTCAATCGGATCACCCAACCTCGTCCCCGTACCATGCGCCTCCACCACATCCACCTCACCCGGAACCAACCCAGCCTCAGCCAACGCCCGAGCAATCACCCGCTGCTGCGACGGCCCATTCGGCGCGGTCAAACCATTCGACGCCCCATCCTGATTCACCGCCGAACCAGCCACCACCGCCAACACCCGACGACCATTACGAACAGCATCCGACAACCGCTCCACCACCAACACACCCACACCCTCAGACCACCCAGTACCATCCGCACCATCAGAAAAAGACTTACACAACCCATCCACCGCCAAACCACCCTGCCTAGCAAACTCAACAAACGCCGTGGGAGTAGCCATAATCGCCACCCCACCAGCCAACGCCATCGAACACTCACCCCGCCGCACCGCCTGCACCGCCAAATGCAACGCCACCAACGACGACGAACACGCCGTGTCCACCGACACCGCCGGACCCTCCAAACCCAACACATACGACACCCGACCAGACACCACACTCTGCGCGGAACCAGTCAGCAAATAACCATCAGAATCTGGGATATCCGAAGCGGCGACCCCACCACCAGACCCACGCGTCCCAAACACATAATCAACCGAGTTAGCCCCAATAAACACCCCAGTATCAGAACCACGCAGCGACAACGGATCAATCCCAGCACGCTCCAACGCCTCCCACGAACACTCCAACACCTGCCGCTGCTGCGGATCCATCGACAACGCCTCACGCGGCGAAATCCGGAAAAACGCCGCATCAAAATCAGCCGCCACATCCAAAAAACCACCCAACCCAGACAAACTCGGATCCCAACCACGATCAGTCGGATACGGCGTAACACCAGTATCCCCAGCACACACCAACGCCCACAACTCCTCCGGCGAAGCCACCCCACCAGGCAACCGACACGCCATCCCCACAATCACAACCGGCTCACCCAAATCCACCGCCACCCTCACAACACCACCACCAGAAACAACCTCCCCCTCATCAAGCCCCATCAAACCCAACAAATACTCCACAGTCGCCCCCGGACTGGGATGATCGAACACCACAGTCGCACTAACAGCAACACCCATCGCCACACTCAACGCATTACGAAACTCCACCGCGGTCAACGAATCAAAACCCATCTCCCGAAACGGCCGATCCATCTCAACCACATCAGCGCCAACAAAACCCAACACCGCCGCCACCCGCTCACGAACCAACCCACCAACCACGCGTCGACGCTCCGCACGCG
>JAFASX010000158.1 GCA_019244295.1 Pseudonocardia sp. | reverse complement strand
TGAGGCCCGGGGCCAGGCCCGGGGTGAGGCCCGGGGCCAGGCCCGGGGTGAGGCCCGGGGCCAGGCCCGGGGTGAGGCCCGGGGCCAGGCCCGGGGTGAGGCCCGTTCGGTGCTCGCCGTCCTCGACGCCCGCGGCATCAATGTGCCCGAGGACACCCGCAACCGCATCACCTCCTGCACCGACCTCGACCAGCTCAACACCTGGATCCGCCGCGCAGCCACCGCCACCTCAATCGACGATCTATTCTCCTAAGCCAGGAGCCACCGACCCGATCGTGCTGGAAAAGCCTGACATCGACCTACCCCGGTTGGGAAAGAGCCGTGATGAACCACCGCTGGCTCTGGCTACTGCTAGGCGGCCGTGGGGACCTGCGTCTCGGCCGTCGCCGACAATGTCCAGCGACCGCCGCCGAGCAACTTCAGATGGTTGGCGTGTAAGGGTCCGAGGGTGGGACGGTGGCCGACGCTGACCAAGATGCAGTCGGGTAGCTCGCAGCACAGCAGGGCGTAGAGGGAATTTTCGATGCCTTCATCCAGCGCCGAAGTGGCCTCGTCCAGAAAAGCGATGCGTGGCCGATTAATCAGAATGCGGGCAAAACCTAGGCGCTGCTGTTCGCCCGGAGATAACATGCGCGACCAGTTCGCCTCATCATCGAGCCGGTCAGAGAGCTGGGCCAGATGGACCTGGCGTAGGACTTTGCGGGCCTGTTCGTCATCCACAATCGTGGGCCGCTCGGGGTAGGCCAATGCGGCGCGCAGGCTGCCCTGCGGCAAATATGGTTGCTGGGAGAGAAATAGCGCCTGCGTGTCCGGTGGGCGGCTGACGGCGCCGTTGGCGTAAGGCCAGAGGCCGGCAAGGCTGCGCAGCAGGGTCGTTTTGCCGCTCCCCGACTGTCCTGTGACCAGGAGCGTGGCTCCGGTTCTCAGGTGAAGCCCGAGGTCTTCGACCAACGGCTGGCCATCCGGCCGGCTTACCGTGAGGCCATCGATGTGCAACTCGTCACTTGTCTCATGGACTAACGCGGGCAACGCACGAGACTCACGATCGGTATCCAGTAGCCCGGTGAGACGGTTAATAGTGGCCCGGTAGCCAGCGAAACCGGAGTAGGCGTTGCGGAAGTAGGACAGTGAGTCATGGACTTGAGCGAACGCGGTCACGGTCTGTTGCATACCGCCGAGTTTGAGCGCTCCGCTGAAGAACCGTGGGGCCTGGATAACGACGGGGAAGACCACCGCAAGTTGGCTGATCGACAGATTCCAGCCCTGAAGCCGGATATTGCGGTAAACGATGGCCCAGCTGTTGGCTATCAGCGTCCCGAACCGGGTTACCAGACCAGCTTTCTCCACCGTTTCGCCTCGGTAAAACGCCACGCTCTCGGAGTTGTCCCGCAGTCGTACCAGCGCATATCGGAATGACGCCGCAAGGTTCTCATTGAGGAAGTTCAGCCTGATCAGCGGGCGGCCGATCCGAAACGCGATCACCGAAGCGGTGAACACGTAGAAGTAGGTCAGGAACGTCATGGCTCTGGGAACTTCGGCCCCGAAGATCCGCAAAGGCCCGGAGAGCTGCCACAAGATAACGGTGAACGACACTAGCGAGAGCCCCTTACCGACCACACCGATACCGAATTCGGCTGAGTCGGAGGCGAACGAGGCGACATCCTCCTGGATACGCTGATCTGGATTGTCCACCGACGATGCGGTGAACTGGCCCCGATGGTAGGCCTGGCCACTCAGCCAGTCGTCGATCATGTGTTCGGTGAGCCATAACCGCCACCGAATGGTGAATCCCTGCACCACGTAGTAGGCGAACATCGAACGGACCACGTGGATCGTGGCCAGGACGCCGAAGATCCCCAGAAAACGGGCGAATGAGCTGGTACTGAGCTCCTGCATCGCGGTATACAACCCGTTCTCCGAGTACGAGAGCAGCACGCTGATCCGTACGGAGATCACGGTCATCAACAGCAACAACAGGACCGTGCCAACCGGCCGCCAACTCGCCCAGTCTCTACCGGTGGGTCGGAAATAGGCGAAGGTCAACCGGCGAAACTGCCGCCCCCACATCGTGCGGCGGCTCAGCAACCACACCACCACAGCGAACCCCACCACGGTGGCAGCGAAAACCTCGCCGACCCAGAGCAGACTAGACATCCACTCGCTACCCCAGTCCAACGGGGTATCACCCACAAAGGCCTCCACACTCGGGTCTATGAAACCCAGCGGAGAGTACACAGCGCACGTTTTGGCGCTAGAAACACCCCGACAGCGGGATGAATCCAGGCGGGTGTATACCTCCCGAGGACAGCAAGGACCGTCGAAGCGGTCGGCGCGTCACCGGCCAGCGGTTAACCGGCCAGCGATCATGCGCCATCCGCGGCAGCCACCGAGTCAGTCCAGTCTCTGGTCAAGACGGCGCAGGGCGGTGTGGCCAACGGCGGTGATCAGCACCGAAAGGCCAGGGGCGATACCGCGCGGCAGCGAGCCGATCCCAAATATGGCGAGGTCACATGGAAACATTTCCTGCCTCCGCTGAAAATCAGTAGGGCGGCAAGTGCCAACGTGTAGGCATCGACAATCCACCGCGTCCCGCTCCCGGTGGACCTTAGCCGCCGCAATAGTCGGGAGTGCGATGTTGACAATGTCTCGAGTCAAGTGAGACGACGAACATGCTCACGCAGCAGATGGCAGCGCAGGCTGGGCCTGGCGCTGGCCAGCCTGCCAGCCGATCCAGCTGTCCCTGTTCCTTGCCCGTCTCAAAGATGTCTCGATATGTGCATCGTCCGTTGTCTAGAATTGAACCCGCTAGGACGAGGGGGGATCGTGGATGGACCCAGACAGCACGGTGACCGTGGGTGCGAAGCTGAACTACCTGTTCGCCCATCGTCGCCGCCCTGACAACAAACCCTACACGCTGCGGCAGGTCGTGGAAGCCATCGACAGTGGCGGCCAAACCCACGTTGGCGCGTCTTACCTGTCTCGGTTACGCAAGT
>JAFASX010000153.1 GCA_019244295.1 Pseudonocardia sp. | reverse complement strand
CTCGCTCGGCGCCAACCACCGACGCGGCTTCCCACCAGACACAGACACGGTCGAAGCGGACAACAACAACAGCCTCCAGATCGGTCAAACACGCCGATCCTTGGCTGGGTATTTTCGACCGGATCTGGTTCATTAACTCAGACGCAGGACACCGCAGCGGCAAGGGGGTGCTGCTCCGGATCGATTAGTCGATTACGCGCCTGCGAACCCTGACCGGCGTGCAGTGTTCTTATGTCGTTAGACAGACAACCAGCTAGGCCACGCTCTGGCCACGGCTGCGTCACCCGGACTGACGGGGTCGGTCGGGCGTACTCCGGCGAAGGACCGCGTGGTGTTCCGCATCGTGGACAAGCACACCTTCGACCCCGGCCTAGCCACCCCCCGCCGCCGAGGATGTCCTGAGGTTGGTCCCGGATCTTCCCTGTCGGTAAGGCCCGTTCCGGGCTGAAAATGGGTGCTCCGGTTTGCTCCAGCCTCGTCTACCTCACCAGCCGACGAATCCCCGACGACCTCGACCACCGCGGCGAACTCGGCGCCGCCGGCCACGGCCCCCACGGCGGCGAACTCGCCGAACGCCTCTGCCACACCGCTCGCGCTTGGAACCACGATCGCGCCGCCCAACCCGCCGACGCGCACACCGCGCACGGACCCGGGCTGACCATCCGCAAGGACCACGCCGCTTTGTATCTCGAGCCGACCGCAGCCGATACCGAGCGTCAGGAGCCGTGAGCAGGCCACCGGCACGGGGGCCACGGTTGCAGCTCGGTCGTATTCGCCGTACTGAGGACGTGCGGACCGCAACATCGGAACCGACCATACGACACGAACCCTCAACAAGGGAGGTAGCACGATGGGCAAGCGGGACGACGACCGTGACGGGCAAGACCAGCCCCAGCCGGAGAAGTGGGAGAACTGGGGCAGCAAAGACGACCAGAACAAGCACGACGGCGAGTCCGGGCAGGAGGGAGAGGCCACGTCGTGAACGACTGGCACGACCAGCTTCGCGTCTCCCGCGCCCCGTTCATCCCGTCCGTGGTCTGGGTAGCCGCGACACCCCCCGGCGAGGGATTCGTCTCGCTGTCACGAGCCGAAGACGAGACATGTTGGCGCGAGCTGGTCGACTCCGACGAGCCGATCATCACGCAGGTGGACGACGGAGCGACCGCGCCGGGGCGCACCGGATGGCGGCCGTCCAGCTCATGCAGCCAACCGTCGTTGGTCGCGGCGATGCTCGACACGCTCGACGTGCGAGAAGAACAACGGGCTCTGGAGATCGGAACCGGGACCGGATGGAACGCCGCGCTCCTGTCCGCGCGAGTCGGCAGCTATGGGCACGTGGTGTCCGTCGAAGTGGACCCGGCTGTCGCCGACGACGCCCGCCGGGCTCTAACCAAGACCGGCTACCCGGTGCTGGTGGTGACCGGCGACGGCACCAAGGGCTACCCCGCCGACGCCCCCTACGACCGGACCATCTGCACCGCCTCAGTCCGCGAAATCCCCCGCGCCTGGATCGACCAGACACGCCCCGGCGGCCTGATCGTCACCCCCTGGGGAACCGATTACGGAGACGACGCACTCACCTGCCTGACCGTGCACGAGGACGGCTCGGCATCCGGCCGGTGCGGGGCCAACCTGGCGTTCATGCGCGTGCGTCACCAGCGCCGGGACTACCGCGACCCGACCGCCGACCAACTCGACACCGCGCACACCAGCCAGACCACGCGCACCGGGCCGGAGCTGTTCGAGATCACCGACTTCACCCGCGCTGCGTTCACTATCGGCCTGCGCGTACCCTCCTGCTACCTCACTGTGGAAGACCTCGACGACAACCACCGACGAATCGAGCTGCACGACCTGGGGTCGCGCTCCTGGGCCCGGATCAGCCTCGTACGCAGACACCACCCCTGGACCGTCCACCAGATCGGCCCCCGACACCTCTGGGACGAGGTCGACACCGCCTACACCTGGTGGCGCCAAGCCGGCAAGCCCACCCCAGACCGCTACGGACTGACCGTCACACCCGACGGCGCGCACGAAGTATGGATTGACGCGCCCGATCACGAACACCGTTGGCCACTGAATCTCTAAGCGCGGCAATGCGATCGAGACGCACAACCAACAATCACCTATCAGCACGGGGGAGAACGGCAGTCACCACAGCGCCGGACTCGCGCTGAGCCGATTTCAGACGGCCCGTTAACAATTAACAGGTCCAGTGCGATTACCTCGGTAGCATCATCGGCGGTCTGCACGTGGGAGAGGGTCTGATCACGTGAGCCTGGCGCACTACTTCCCGACGTTCCGCCGCCGGGGCGCTCTACTTGGAGCGCCCAGACGGCCTCGGCGACGAGTCCTGGGCTGCGGTCGATGACTCACTACAGCGGCTCAACAGCGCCCTTACGGGAAACGATCGTGCCCTCGCGGTTGGCTCGCCTAAGGAGCTTGCGGGGGCCATGGCGAGGGTCATACTCGCTGCACGCGGCGAGACCACCGCAGCCAACGAGAAGTTTCCGAAGCTTGTCGGACGGGATCGGTCCGGGTCTGATCGGAGACGAACGGCTGTATGGTGTCGGTTGCGACTCTGGACAGGTGGCGGCCAGTGAGAGCGTGGTGGCCATCGCTGAGCGTCTCGGGCACGACAACGCGACCCTCGTCCTGTCCACCTACGGGCACTTGCTGCCCGATATGGAGGACCGCACGCGGCGGGCCGTGGACGACGCGTGAACACCATCACAGGGAGGCTCCGGTCAGTCCGACGCGGCCCAGAGGCACCCAAATCCCCGAGCTCAAATGACCATGGCGCGCTCAAGACAACTTCAAGACAACGCAGCGTCCACTCCAGGGTGGAATCGATCACCTAGTAAGCCGAGAGCTGGCAGAGGGTGTCTCACCTCCGGCTCACGGCAAGCCGCATAGGGTGGAAGCTGTGATCCGACCGCCGTTGCGCGCCCCGGCCCGCCGGAGGCCGGCGCGACACAGGGCGAGGGCCATACTGCGAGCGCTGCGAATCGCCGCCGTGGCGGTAGCGGTGGCTTCGCTGGCGAGTTGCGCGACGTTCCCAGATACCGGACCCAGACAATGGCACGACAAGCCAGAAGGCGGCAGCCCACTAGCCGCTCCACCGAAAGTCCCTGAGCAAACTCCCGAGCAAGAGCCGCCGCCAGCCAACACGCCACCCGGCCGGCCGGGTGCCCCCGTCGGCTGTCAAGATCCCGACCCACTCGTCGTCGCCACCTGCCTCGATCCGGTGTCGGCAATCGCGGTCCTGCCGGACGGGCAGTCCGCGCTCGCCGCGCAGCGCGAGACCGGGCGGATCATGCGAGTCGAAAAAGGCAAGCCCAGTCAGCTGCTCGCCACCGTCCCGGTCGATGCCGCCAGCGGCGGGCTCAAGGGCCTGGTCCTTTCTCCCTCGTACGACGAGGACCGCCTGCTGTACGCCTACATCGCCACCGCCACTGACCACCGGGTCGTGCGGGTCACTCCGGACGGCTCGACGGTGCCGATCTTCACCGGAATTCCCAGGACCGCTGGCAATGATTCCGGAACCATCGGAGTCAGCAGGGACGACGCGCTTATTGTCGCCACCGGCGCCGACGGCTCGGCGGACTCCCCAGGATCGCTCGCCGGAAAAATACTGAAAATCGACACCTTCGGGAAACCGTTCAAAGGTAATCCTGACCCTCGATCGCCTATTTACAGCTCTGGCCTGCACGCGCCGGGCGGCATGTGCACGTCACCCGAGAACGGCATTACCTGGGTCACCGATCGCGCGCCAGGCAGGGACGCCCTCTACCGGGTCTCGGCGGGTCAACTCGCCCCACCGGCCTGGGACTGGCCCGACCAGCCCGCCGTCGCCGGGTGTATTGCCCAGCCGGACAGTTTGGCCGTCGCCGAGCGCGGCGGGTCCGCCCTATTTGTGCTGCAGACAAAGAGAGCACTGGCAAGCTTCACCGGCTCCCCATCGACCGCGCTGAATGGAATCTACGGGCGAGTCAGCGCCGCGACACTCGGGCCTGACGGGACAGCCTGGCTGGGAACTGAGAACCGAGGCCGAGGTGGCCCGATTGTCTCCAGCGACGACCGGGTGATCCGGCTACCGCACATCGGCGGCGGCACCGGCGGCTCCGGGCCGGAGTAGTCGGAGTAGCCGGGTTCCGGGCCGACATCGACCGGCCGAGCTACTCGGTCGGCGGCGGAGCTCCTCCAGCCGTCAGGAGCCGTAGAACACTCGCTCGACCACCGCTCGGGCCCGGCGGGTGACCCGCCGGTACTCGTCAACGAACTCGCCGGGATCGCCACCGGCCGGGTAGCCCATCGCCCTAGCCACCGCGGCCAGCTCGCGCCCCGACCGGGGCAGCTGGTCAGTCGGCTTACCTTTCACAAGGGTGACCGCGTTGCGGGCCCGCGTGGCCATCGTCCAGCCAGCCGCCAACTCGTCAGCGTCATGGCTGACCAGTAACTCTGCCTCGACGGCTTCCCGCAAGCCCTCCAGCGTGGAGGTCGTACGCAGCTCGGGTATGTCGGCCGCGTGCTGCAGCTGCAACAGCTGCACCGTCCACTCCACATCAGCCAGCCCGCCGTAGCCGAGTTTGGTGTGGGTGGCGCGGTCGGCGCCCCGAGGCAACCGCTCGGCGTCCACCCTGGCCTTGATCCGCCGGATCTCGGTCACCTTTGACGGCGAGAGCCCACCAACGGGGTAACGCACTGGATCAATCATCCCGATGAACTGTCGACCCAAGCCCAGATCACCGGCCAACGGGCGGGCCCGCAGTAAGGCCTGAGCTTCCCACACCTCCGACCACTGCGCGTAGTAAACCCGATAGGATTCACATGTGCGCACCAGTGGGCCGTTACGGCCCTCCGGACGCAGGTTGGCGTCCACCTGCAGCGGCGGGTCAGGACTGGGCGCGCCCAGCAGGCCCCGTACCTGTTCGGCGACGGCGGTCGCCCAACGCAACGCATCGCGCTCGCTCGCCGTGCCCAGCGGTTCGCACACAAACAAGACGTCCGCGTCCGAACCGTAACCCAGCTCCGCGCCGCCAAGCCGGCCCATCCCGATCACCGCCAGCCGCGCCGGCGCCGGGTCGCTCCGCGACTGAAATCGCACCACGGCGTCGAGAGCAGAAGACAGCACAGCCGCCCACACCTCACTAAGCGCGGCACAGACTTCCGACACCGGCATCAGACCGAGTAAATCGGCACAGGCCACCCGCAACAGCTCGTGACGGCGAAGCGACCGGGCGGCGGTCACCGCAGCGGCTGCATCAGCATGCCGGCTGACCGCGGCCCGCAGTGACGCGGTGACCTCCAACGGGTCCCGGGTGACCAGTTCAGCCTGCTCGGAGGTGTCGGCGAGCAGCCGCAGCACCTCCGGCGCCCGCACCAGCAGATCCGGTACCAGCGCGGACATGCCCAACATGGTCATCAGCCGCTCCGCCACCGACCCCTCGTCGCGCAGCAACCGCAAATACCACGGCGTGTCCGCGAGCGCCTCGGACACTCGGCGGTAGGCAAGCAGCCCGCGATCCGGGTTAGGTGTGTCCGCCAGCTGGTCGAGTAGCACCGGCAACAAGGTGCGCTGGATGGCCGCCGCTCGGGACATCCCCTCGGTGAGCGCGCGCAGGTGACCCAGGGCGCCCTCCGGGGACAGCCAGCCCAACGCGGCCAGCCGGCGGGCGGCGGACTTCTCCGACAACCGGAGCTGATCCCCGGGGATCCGGGAGACCGCCTCCAGCAGCGGACGATAGAACAACTTCTCGTGCAGCCGACGTACTCGGCGAGTGTTGTCTCGCCATTCGCCGAGCAATACCCCAACGGCATCCCGACGGCCGTCCGGACGCAGCTTGGCTGCCCTCGCCAACCAGCGCAACGATGCGGTATCGGTCTCCGGGGGCAGCAGGTGTGTACGCCGCAGCCGCCGCAGCTGCAGGCGATGCTCCAGCAACCGGAGGAACCGGTAGGAGGCGGCCAGGTTCGAGGCGTCGTCGCGGCCGACGTAACCTCCTTTACCCAGGGCCGCCAGCGCCACGAGCGTGGACCCCGAGCGGATGTCGGGGTCGCCGCGCCCATGCACCAGCTGCAGCAGCTGCACCGCGAACTCAACGTCCCGCAGGCCACCTCGACCCAACTTGAGCTCGCGGTCAGCGTGTTCAGGCCGGACGTTCGACTCAACCCGCCGGCGCATCGCGCGTACCTCGGCAACGAAGTCGCTTCGGTCGGCGGCGTTCCACACCATCGGGGTAACCGCCTCCATGTAGGCGGCCGCCAGCTCCAGATTGCCAGCTATCGGGCGAGCTTTGAGCAACGCCTGGAACTCCCAGGTCTTTGCCCATCGCCGGTAGTAGCCGAGGTGACCGTCCAACGTCCTGACCAGGGCTCCTTGGCGGCCTTCCGGACGGAGATTGGCATCCACCGGAAAGCACGCGGCTCCGGCCACCCGCATGACCGTCGAGGCCAGCCTGGTGGTCACCGCGTGAACCGGTTCCCCAACGAAGATCACATCGACGTCGGAGACATAGTTGAGCTCGTTGCCGCCGCACTTGCCCATGCCGATCACCGCAAGCCGGGGCAGCGGGCCATCGTCAGCTAAAGCGGCTTCGGCCATCGCCACGGCTAGCGCGGCGCGCAGAGCCGCGATGGCCAGGTTGGCGAGCTGGGCAGCGACGACGTCCACCGCCAGCACCGGCAACGCGGGCTCCCCCACGGCGGCGAGATCGGCGGCCGCGATCTCCAGGAGGGCATCTCGGTAGGCGACGCGCAGCGCGTCGATCGCCTGTTGGCCGATGACGCCCGCCTGGACGCCACCGGATGATTCAGCGGGCGCATCGACCGGGTCGGCTCCGACGGCGGCCAGCAGCTTGGCGGTTCGCGTTGCCAGATCGGGCAGCCGGTCCGGGGTGAGCGCCTGATCCGAAGCGAGGCGACGCCATAGGGACGGCCGGGCCACCAGGTGATCACCCAGCGCGGTGGAGGACCCCAGTAGTGCCAGCAGCCGACCACGCAGCCCCTGGTCAGAACGCAGCTGAGCGTCCAGCGCCGACCACTCGCTCCCAGCGACTTCGGCTAGTCGCTCGACCGTGCGCAACGCCTGATTCGGATCGGGACTGCGGGCCAGCGCCCACATGATCGCCTCGGCCCCTTCGACCGGCCGATCGCCATCCCACCAACCGAGCTTGCCTAGCGTCGACTCCGCTCGTGACTCGGTGAGTCCGAGACGGATCAGCGAAGCACCGTCGCGTCGCTCAACCATAACAAATTGGCTACTGCTCGAACACCGCCACGAGGGTCGCCCGCCCAAGGGTATGGGAGAACAGGTTGAACCCGAGGAAGGCCGGCGTGGCGCCGTCGGGCAGCTCGAGCGAGTCGACATCCACCGCGTGGACGGTGAAGTAGTACCGATGCTGGCCGTGCCCAGCTGGCGGGGCCGCACCGACGTAGCCTTTCATTCCAGCGTCGTTGGCCAAGGTCACCGCGCCGGCTGGCAGATCCGTGCTGCCTGGGGTGCCCGCGCCCTGGGGCAGCATGGTCACGCTTGCCGGAATGTCGGCGACCGCCCAGTGCCAGAACCCACTCCCGGTCGGCGCATCCGGGTCATAGCAGGTCACCGCGAAGCTCTTGGTTCCCTCAGGGGCGCCAGACCAGGCCAGCTGTGGGGACACGTCCGCGCCACCAGGCACCCCGAACGCGCCGCTGCGATGTGCTTCCGACAGCGTCTGCCCCTCAGCGATGTCGGTGCTGGTCAACGAAAAAGACGCGACCTCGGGCTGGAAGTCGTATGGGCCGGGAGGACTGGTTGTCGTCATGACCGATTCTCCTCATGCGATGTGAATGATCCAATAGCGACGGCGACTTACCGTGCGGGCACCGGCCCAGCACGCCGTAACCAGCTGGTCGCCAACCGCGTCATCAGAGCGTTGTCAGAGCACCGGTAGGTAGGTGGCTAGCTCGTGTGGAGTGACCTGCCGCCGGTAGGCGTCCCACTCGGACCGCTTGTTGCGCAGGAAGAAATCAAACACGTGCTCGCCCAGGATCTCCGCGACCAGTTCTGAGTGTTCCATGGCGCCCAGCGCCTCAATAAGGTTCTGCGGCAGCGCCTCATAGCCCATCGCCCTGCGCTCTAGCTCGGTGAGCGCCCACACGTCATCGCCGGCCGGCTCAGGCAGCTCATAGCCCTTCTGCACCCCGGTGAGCCCGGCACCCAGAATCACCGCGAACGCCAGATAAGGGTTGCATGCGCTATCCAAGGTGCGGATCTCAACCCGGCGCGACGATGACCGCCCCGGCGAGTACATCGGCACGCGAACCAGCGCCGAACGGTTGGCGTGCCCCCAGCACACCGTGGTCGGGGCCTCCCCTCCAACCACCAGCCGCTTGTAGGAATTCACCCATTGGTTGGTCACTGCGGTGATCTCCCGGGCGTGGCGCAACACACCAGCGACGAATGCCTTGCCGGTATCGGATAGCTGATACGGGTCTGCCGGATCGTTGAAAGCGTTGCGGTCGCCCTCGAACAGACTGAAGTGGGTGTGCATCGCCGAACCCGGGTACTGCGAGAACGGCTTAGGCATGAACGACGCACGTACCCCCTGCGTGAGTGCGACCTCTCTGACCACATACCGGAAGGTCATAATGTTGTCAGCCATGGCGAGCGCGTCAGCGTAGCGCAGGTCGATCTCTTGCTGCCCCGGCGCGCCCTCGTGATGGCTGAACTCCACTGAGATGCCCATGGACTCCAGCGTCTCGATGGCGTTACGCCGAAAGTGCGGCGCGGCGTCATGGCTGGCCTGGTCGAAAAAACCTCCGGAATCCGCCGGGATCGGCGGTGACCCATCGCTCGGCAGGTCCCTGAGCAGGTAAAACTCGATCTCAGGGTGCACATAGCAGGTAAAGCCGGCCTCACCCGCCCGGCTCAGCGCGCGGCGCAACACATGGCGAGGATCAGCCCAGGATGGTGAACCGTCCGGCATGTTGATATCACAGAACATCCGCGCGGAGTAATGTCGTCCTTCGTCGTTCTCCCAGGGCAACACCTGGAAGGTGGCCGGGTCCGGCTTGGCCACCATGTCCGACTCGTAGACCCTGGCAAAACCCTCTATCGCCGAGCCGTCGAAGCCGATGCCTTCGGTGAAGGCACCCTCCAGCTCAGCCGGCGCGATGGCCACTGACTTGAGGTAACCCAGCACGTCAGTGAACCACAACCTCACGAAGCGAATATCGCGTTCCTCAAGGGTACGCAACACGAACTCCTGCTGACGATCCATGCCTGGAGCGTAGGAACGTCGCGTTACATCTGTGTTACGTCCCTGATCAGCGCGGACAACGGGGGTCACTGGAACGTTCACTTGCCACATTTCTTGTCCTCAGCGATCTCTTGCCCGCCAGCGAACTGGACGCCGTCAAATATGTTGTGCTCGAACGTATTGTGGCAGCCAGAGGTGACCGGATCAGTGATCACGTGGGTCTCGAAGCCGTTCTTGAGTTTGCCGCTGGACCCGGTCGTGACGTTGCCGACGACTCGGTAACCGGTGCCTTTGATGTCCAGTACCGAGTCGGCGAAGTTCGCCCCGGACACCGCCGAACCGTCGAAGTGGTTGCCGGCGATCACCCCTCCTCGGGTCGCTTCCTTGACGTCGATGTTCTCCGCGGTGATGGTGGTGAAGGTGTTGTTCAAGGCCCGGTTGTTGTTCGACTCGTCCGGCCGGCCGCCAGATTTCTCGGCCCAGTTGGACTTCGCGGTTCCGAAGTAGAGCCCCTCGCCGAACTGCGGTTTCGTCTTGCCGGTGTCGTGGATTCGCGAGCCCTGCACGACGTTGTCGGAGCTGAAGTTGCCCAGGTGCACCGCTTCGGCGCCGGTGTCGCCGACCGAGAGGTCCGACAGCACGGTGTGACTGGTTTGATCGGTCATCACGCCCTTCTCCGCGCCGGTGATCGTGAACCCGACTAGCTGCCAGTAATCGGCGCCGTTGAGGTGCAAGACATAGCCGCCGCCGTGACCGCCGTCGATGATCGCCGCTCGGGAACCGATGAGAGTGATCGGGTTCCCGGTCGTGCCGGCCGTGTTGATCACAAACTTGCCGAAGTAGGTACCGTCGGCCAACTCGATCGTCTGGCCCGGCCTCGCCGCGGCCAACGCCGCGCTCAGCGACGCGGCATCGATTACCCGCGCTTTCGCGCCAGAGCCGGCGACGATCGGCACGGGGCTTACCGGTGATCCCGATCCCGGCCCATCGGGCCCCGGGATCACCACGACGATGACGGCAAGCAGGCTCGCCATGGCACGCGCACACAGCTCCCACCCGATCATCACGGCCCGGTCCCCGGCTTTGGGCCCTGGTAGCCAGGCTTCGAGGAATTGTCCATGCCGACCTCGTGGCGGACCCCATTGAGCTTGTTGCCGCCGACCTTCGCGCCCGTTGAGCCAATATCCAGCCCGACCGCTTTGTCGCCTTTGCCGGTGAACTCGTTGTTGGTCACCGCGACGTTCTGTACGGCTTCGATCATGTAACCCTGGTTGCCGCCGAACTCGCAGTAATTGTTGCTCAACGTCCAGTCGGCCGAAGTGCCGTTCCCGCCGCCACCGTCACCCACGTCACCGGGGCCTTCGGCCATCAGACAGAGGTTGGCGATCTTCTCGCATCTATTGGCTTCGATTCGCACGTACTGGCTCGACGGCGCACCGCTGGTGAACGTCTGCATACAGTCAGCGTGGCAGCGCCCGCACCCGCCGGTTTGACCGATTGTGTTGTGCACGATCGCAATGTGGTTGCCGAAGAACCGCAGCCCGTCGCCGTCACCGCCGGTCGGCCTCGTGATCGTGTTGTTCCGCACCGTGATCCCGTTTCCGGTCACCGAGATGCCCGGAGCCTGCGCTCCTTCAGCGACGAACCCATCGACGACCACGTTGTCGGCCTTGATCGTGATGCCTCTGGTCGCGGTCTTCCCGGTGCCGATGATCTGGATTGGCGCACCTTGGCCACCGCCCTTCGTGATTTCCAGCCGAGCGCCGAGATCGGCCACCTTGACGCAGATTTTGTCCCCGGGGCGTGCACCGGATAAAGCCTGGCTCAGACCACCCCGGTCGGTGATCTCCTTGGTGCAGCCGCTCTGTTCAGGTGTGCCAACTCCAGGCGGGCCGGCGTCTGATGCTGGGGCAACCGCGGGGCCGGGGGTTGCCGGGCTGGAGGGCACCAGGCCGGGAACCGCCACCACTGATCGCGCCAACTCACCCCGCACGCAGATGACATCCTTCGGACCGGCGGAATTTGCCGCTTGACGCAGGGCGGTTTCGTCTGAGACCTCGACCGTGCAGGTCAGCACGGCATTGCCAGGCGGCGCGCTGGTGCTGGGACGCGCCGCGCTTGGTGGGGGCGGCGCGGGGCTCGGCCTGCTCGCGGGCGTACCACCGGCCGCGCTCGATGGCGCGCCGCCGGGCTTGCTCTGCGATCCGTTCGGCTTGGTCGGCTCGGGCTTGTCTTCATCCGGTCGGTCGCGGGAGCCACCGCCGCCGGTCTTGACCGGGGTGACCCGAGTCGAAGCCGGCATATCGTGCGCCCAAGAAACCGGGCCGCACAACACAGTAAGCAATAGGAAGAACACCAACGCCCCGGCCAGCACCGCACCGACGACACAGGCCTTCCGGACGACATCGGCACGCTTGGGGAGAGCGAAGACATCCGTTCGTTGGCTCGGTCCAACTGATCCCATGGCACGCAGCGAACACCCGAAACCAGCCGGGCAGGGTCGTTCGGAGAAGAACGCGTGCTATAGCAAACGTTGAGCAGGCTCATATCCGTTCGACCCGGCAGTGGGCACCATCAGGTGGCAACACCGCCGGGTCGATCAGGTACTTGGTGACGTAGTCGTCGACGCAGGACGTGCCTTGCAGCGCGACGGTGTGCTGGTTGCCTCCCACCGTCAGCAGCCGGGCGTTCAGGGCTCTGGCCAGGTTCACCCCAGCTTGATACGGGGTAGCCGGGTCACCGGTGACCGAAATGACCATAATCTTGGGCAACCCGACAACCGTTGGATTGTGCGGTTCGCTGGTATTGGGCACCGGCCAGAACGCGCACGGGTCGAGCGCGGGGTCTGGACCGTGGCCGTCATCACGGAACGGCGCGACCTGCCGAGCCCGTTTGTCGGCCTCAGCCACCTCGGCGCGATCTTTGATCGGCTTGTCATCCACACAGCCGATCGCGTTGAAGGCATCCAAGGTGAACTCGTAGGTGCCGTTGGGCTCGCGGGACTGGTACAGATCGGCCAGCAGCATCATGATCCGGCCGCGACTATGAGCTAGCTCGCTGAGCGCCCTCTGCAGCGGGTCCCATAGCTGCGGGGTATAGAGCGCCTGAATCGTCCCGGCCATGACGTCGTTGTAGGACAGCTGTCGACCGTCGGCCAATGGAATGTTTTTGGTCTCTAATGGGTCAACCAGCTTGCGGTAAGCCTCTGTCGCCTTTGCCGGATCTGACCCCAGCGTGCAACTGGGCTGTTTCGAACACGATGCGGCGAACGCCTGAAACGCCTTCTGGAAACCCTCGGACTGATCGACCGACCGATCGATCAAGTTCTGGCTCGGATCCAGCGCGCCGTCCAACACCAACGCGCGCACGTTGGCCGGGAATGCCTCAGCATAGCTGTAACCAAGCCGGGTGCCATACGAGTAGCCCAAGTAGGTCAGCTTCATATCACCCAACGCCGAACGCAGGATGTCCATGTCCCTGACCACATCGCGGGTGCCAACATTAGCCAACAAATTCTGGCCCGAGCGCTGCGCGCACTTGTTCGCGTAGTCCTTACTTTTGTCTTCCTGATGGGCCACACCAGCCGGGGAGTTGTCCAGCTCGACGTCCAGCCGGTCGGCATCGCGCTCGGCGGGGGTGAAGCATTGGATCGCCGGCTTGCTGGCCCCCACCCCACGCGGATCGAACCCGACCAGATCAAACCGTTGGCCTAGCGGCGTGCCGTCGACCTTCCTGCTCAAATCGGCGGCCGCCTCGATCCCTGATGCCCCAGGCCCGCCCGGGTTGATCACTAACGACCCGATCCGCTGATCGGGCTGAGTGGCTTTCTGCCGCAGCACCGCCAACTGCGCGATCTGGCCGTCTGGCTGTGCGTAATCGATCGGCACCTGCAGGTCAGTACAGTCGAACTTCGGATCGGAAAACGTCGACTTGGCGTCGTCGGACTGCGCGAAGTCCGCGCAGCCTTTCCACTCCAACTTCTGCGCGTAGTACTTGTGCAGGGCAGAGCTGGGAACCGGGCCGACCGCGGTGCCGGCATCCAACGTGCCCTTGGATGCGCAGGCCACCATAGGCAACGAGACGGCCACTAGCGCGACCAAGACCAGAATGTGACGGCGCATGTCGCGCGTTATGGCGTTCATCGGCCTCCAGTGTGCACCGCCCGCGCTGAGTGCCTTACATCGGCCACCTTCTCAGGCTTAGCTCGGCCGCTTACCAGCATTCGGTGCGGCTTCGCGGCGAACGGCTCAACCCGATTGGTGAGGGGAAGATAGACCCATGCCGAGGTTGCGGATTGCTCTGGCCCAGATCAACACCTGTGTCGGCGACCTGGGCGGCAATGCCGAGCTGATCGTCGACGCCTGCCGCCGAGCTGTTGACGCCGGCGCGCACGCCGTGGTGTTCCCCGAAATGGCGCTGACGGGCTACCCAGTGGAGGATCTCGCGCTGCGTGAGTCTTTCCAACTGGGGTCGATCAGGGCGTTGGAGAAACTGGCCGGCCAGCTGGCCGAGATCGGTTGCGACGACCTGCTCGCCGTGGTCGGTTATCTAGACGCCGACCCCGACCAACCCGGCGGCGGCCCACGCAACGCGGCGGCCATGCTGCACAGCGGCCGGGTGCTGGCTCGCCAATTCAAGCACCACCTCCCCAACTACGGGGTGTTCGACGAACGGCGCTACTTCGTGCCAGGTTCGTCGCTGGCCGTGGTGCGGTTGGCCGGTGTGGATATAGGCCTGGTGATTTGTGAGGACATCTGGCAGGACGGCGGGCCGGTCGCCGCGCTCGGGCAGCTCGGGGTTGACCTGGTGCTCTCCCCCAACGCCTCGCCTTACGAGCGGGACAAGGACGACGTACGGCTGCCGCTGGTGGCTCGGCGGGCGGCCGAGGCCGGTTGCGTGCTGGCTTACTGCAACCAGGTCGGGGGCCAGGACGAGCTGGTGTTCGACGGCAACTCGCTGGTGGTCGACGCCGGTGGCGCGCCGCTAGCCAGGGCTCCGCGGTTCGTCGACCACCTGCTCGTCCTTGAGCTGGACCTGGCCGGCTCGGCCTGGCGCGGGCGCGGGTCGGTAGCGGGCTTTGCTGTGGACCGGGTGGTGCTGTCCGAAGCGCCCTCGGCTTCGGTTCCGGCTCCAGCTCCGGCGCAGCCGTTGTTGGCGCAGCCGTTGTTGGCGCGGCCGTTGTCGCCCGAGGCGGAAGTGTGGGCCGCGCTGGTCATCGGGCTGCGTGACTACGTGCGCAAGAACGGGTTCAGCTCGGTGGTGCTCGGACTATCCGGCGGCATCGACTCCGCGGTGACCGCCGCTCTGGCGGTGGACGCGCTCGGCGCGTCGGCGGTACACGGGGTATCGATGCCGTCCGGCTACTCCTCGCAGCACTCGCGGAACGACGCGGCCGAGTTGGCGCGGCGCACCGGGCTGTGGTATGTCGTGCAGCCGATCAACGCAATGGTGGAGGCGTTCGTTAGCCAACTCGGGCTCACCGGCTTGGCCGAAGAGAACGTGCAGGCCCGCTGCCGGGGCGTCACCCTGATGGCGCTGTCCAACGCCGAGGGTCACCTGGTGCTGGCCACCGGCAACAAGACCGAGCTAGCGGTGGGCTATTCCACGATCTACGGCGACACGGTCGGCGGCTTCGCGCCGATCAAGGACGTGCCCAAGACGCTGGTGTGGCGGCTGGCGCGATGGCGTAATAGTGACGCCGAGCGGCGCGGCGAAACCCCACCGATCCCACCGAACTCGATCTCCAAGCCACCGTCCGCTGAGCTGCGCCCCGGCCAGCTGGACACCGACTCGCTGCCGGACTACGCGCTGCTCGATGACGTGCTCGACGACTACGTTGAAGCCGACCGGGGTTTCACCGACCTGGTGGCCGCCGGCTTCGACGCCGGGCTGATCGAGAATGTGGTGCGGATGGTCGACCGGGCGGAGTACAAGCGCCGCCAGTACCCGCCCGGCACCAAAATCAGCCTGCGAGCGTTCGGCCGCGATCGCCGGCTGCCGATCACCAGCCGCTGGCGCGAACAGCGCCCGTGAGTCGCCCTCCCGTGCTTGCATAGCCTGTCTGTGGCTCGCGCACAGCACCTACATGAACTGTGCGGCTCAAGACTCAAGCCGCGCGAGCGGGTAGCGAGCGGTGAGCGGTGTGAGTCTCGTCGCAAGGCGGCCTGTCGGACGGGCGGCGGGGTGCACGCTGGCCGGGTCATGCTTCTGACGACCCGGGGACCCCCGTAACGGGCCTCGAGGGAGGACGGTTGACAATGTCGCCACCCGCACCACGTTCGGCTGACCCCACCGAGCAGATCGCGCCGTACCAGGCCGCCCCGGCCGGCAAGACGAAGACTCCGGTCAAGCGCATGCGGATCCCGCAGCTGCGCGCGATGAAAGAACGAGGCGAACGCTGGCCCATGCTCACCGCGTACGACACCTACGCGGCGGAGATCTTCGACGAGTCCGGCATCCCGGTGCTGCTCGTCGGCGACTCGGCGGCCAACAACGTCTACGGCTACGAAACCACCCTGCCGATCACGGTCGACGAGCTGTTGCCGCTGGTGAAAGCGGTGGTCCGGGCGACGAAACGAGCGCTCGTCGTGGCCGACCTGCCGTTCGGCAGCTACCAGGTCAGTCCGGCGCAGGCCCTCGAAACCGCTTGCCGGTTCATGAAGGAAGGCGGTGCGCAAGCGGTCAAGCTGGAAGGTGGGCGGCGATTCGTTCCCCAAGTAGACGCGCTGGTCGGGTCCGGTGTCCCGGTGATGGCGCACCTCGGGTTCACCCCCCAGAGCGAACACACCATCGGCGGGTACCGCGTGCAGGGCCGGGGCGATGACGGTGAGGCGCTGATCGCCGACGCGCTGGCGCTGCAGGCCGCCGGGGCGTTCGCGGTGGTGCTGGAAATGGTGCCGGCGGATGTCGCCAAGCGAGTCACCGCAGAGCTGAGCATTCCCACCGTGGGTATCGGCGCCGGGCCGGACTGCGACGCTCAGGTACTGGTGTGGCAAGACATGGCCGGGCTCAACCGGGGGCGTACCCCCCGGTTCGTCAAGCGCTACGCCCGCCTGGGTGACGCACTCGCGGCGGCCGCCCTAGCCTTCAGCGACGAGGTACGCGGCGGGGTGTATCCGGATCCCGAACATTCGTACTGCTGATGCGGCTGACGCCGCCCGTGAGTGCCATGTACCCGCCCATCGAGCCGTACGAGCACGGCATGTTGGACGTCGGCGACGGCCACCAGGTGTACTGGGAATGTTGCGGCAACCCGGACGGTAAACCGGCGGTGTTCCTGCACGGCGGTCCGGGCGGCGGCTGCAAGGCGGCGCACCGTCGGGCGTTTAACCCCGATCGCTACCGGATCGTGCTGTTCGACCAGCGCGGTTGCGGGCGCAGCCGGCCGCACGCCAGCGCTGTGGACCGGGACGTCGAAGCCGATCTGAGCACGAACACCACCTGGCACCTGGTAGCTGACCTGGAGCGGCTGCGCGAGCAGCTGGGCATCGAGCACTGGCTGGTGTTCGGCGGGTCATGGGGCTCGACGCTGGCGCTGGCCTATGCGCAAGCCCACCCCTCTCGGGTCACCGAGCTGGTCCTGCGCGGGATCTTCACGCTGCGCCGCTGGGAGCTGGACTGGTATTACGGCGGCGGAGCGGCCGCGATCGTGCCGGATCGGTGGGCGAAGTTCCTCGCGCCGCTTCCGGCCGCCGTCGCGCCCGCCACGATGGAACACTCGGACAGCGCGACAATCATCGAGGCCTACCGCGCTCTGTTGCACGACCCCGATCCCGCCGTGCACGGGCCAGCGGCGCTGGCCTGGAGCTTGTGGGAGGCAACCACTCTCACGCTGCTGCCGCGAGCGGACATGGTCGACGCGTTCGGCGAACCGGAGTTCGCGCTGGCCTTCGCCCGGATCGAAAACCACTACATGCGACACGCTGGCTTCTTCATTGAAGGGCAGCTGATCGCCTCGGCGGGGCGGCTGGCCGGCATCCCCGGCGTGATCGTGCAGGGCCGCTACGACCTGGCCACCCCGGCCCGCACCGCCTGGGAGCTACACCAAGCCTGGCCAGACGCTGAGCTGATCATGGTAGAGGGAGCCGGTCACGCCTTCGACGAATCCGGAATCGCCCAGCACCTGGTCACCGCCACCAACCGCTTCGGATGGGTCTAGGGACCGACCCGTCACCGCAGGACCGATGGGCGGTTGTAGCGGTGGCTGACCTTGGCGCGCACGGCGGTTCCGGTACTGTCCTGCCAGATATACAAATCGTCGACAAAGCGTCTGGCCATCCACAGGCCGCGACCACGACGGTCGTTCGGCTTAGGAGTGGCGAGGCCAAACAATTGGCCCAAGTCGAGCTTGCCCGAGTCGCGGATCTCCCAGATCAGCTCACCAGGCTCGTGCCAGATCGCCAATCGGCCACGCCCGCCGCCGTGCTCGACGCTGTTGGCGGCGACCTCATTGGCGGCCTGCGCAAGCTCTAACGCCTCCGCGCCGTCGAGACCATGTAAGGTGCCGTGATGGGTCACGAAGCGGCGCAACGTCCGCAGATCGCCTCCGTCGAAGTCCATCTGTTGATCAGGATCGCGCAGTGGTGCTAGCGCGGGAGCAGGGTGGCTGGCCAGCACATCCCTCGGCTTCCGGAAGTCCGGATTAGCAACGGCGCCGTCATGGGACCACAAGCTCGGGTGCGTGTGGAAGAACACATCATGGTGGCCTGGCTCGGCCCAGGAGCAGCCACAGAACACGGTCAATGGCGCGCGGGCGAATGCGAGATTGCCCAGGCACTCCCGCAGCGCCAGCACGTAGGCATCCATCCATGGCTGATAGTGCGCGACGATGGCGGCTGGTCCGGACGCGACCAACTCGGCGCACCGCTGTCCGAAATCACGAACCGTCGTCTGGGGCCCGGTGGCGAACACCAACTCAGGCCTGGCGAACTCGACCGCGTCGCTGGCCACACCGAGGACCTCGAGATGCTCCCGCAAGCTGTTCTCAACCTCAGGAGCAACGACCGCGAGAACCCGCTCCCCCCGCTGCACGCTCTCGTTCACCGGGACGGCAACAAGGTCGGCGAACTCCGTAAGGCACGCGAACATAACCCCGTAGTGCCCTCGAGGAGTCGATTTCCGGGGGTATAGGGTATTCATCAGCACGCACCCAGTTGGTGCTTAAAAACGCGCCCCCACATGCACAGCCGCGGCATGTGACAGCACGTCGTTACTGTCATCCCTGCCACTTCCGCTTGTAGCGCCCCGGGCAGGCCCATAGTAGCCCACTAGGTCCAGTCCCCTGCGCTGAACATCCCAGTAAACGTAAAGTAGCCGAGGTAAACTCACCATCCGTTCAGGGCAGTCCGGTGATCCGGATTCCCGCGTGCGTGTGGTAGCGGCGGTTGATCGCGATGAGGTTGGCGGTCAGCGCCTCCACCTGACCGGCGTTACGCAGCCGGCCGCTGTACACCCCACGCACCCCGGGAATGGTGTCAGCCAGGGCACGGACCTGGTCGCATGCCTCCCGGTCGTCACCGAGCACGAGCACGTCCAGGTTAATTTCGGCCACCGACAAGTCGGCCAGGGTGACCGCCGAGACGTGGTGGAACGCCGCCGTCACCCTTGAGTCCGGGAGCAAGGTCGCGGCCTGCTGGGCGGCACTGCCCTCAGCTACGGTCAGCGGAAACGGGCCCTGTTTGTCGAAGCCCAATGGGTTGACGCAGTCAATCACGATCTTGCCGGCCAGCTCGGCACGCAGAGAGGTGAGCAGCGTGTCGTGGCCGTCCCAGGGCACAGCCACCAGCACCAGGTCAGCGGCAGCCGAGCAACCGCTGTTGTCGACGCCGGTCACCGTATCGGACGCCGGGTCCAGCCCAGCGGCGGCAACCAGCTCGGCCGCCGCCTTCTTCGCCCGACCGATGTCGCGCGAGCCGATCACTACTCGCAGCCCGGCCACGGCCCAGCGCAGCGCGAGGCCCCGTCCCTGCGGGCCGGTACCGCCCAGCACGCCGATGGTCAGTTTCACCAGGTCCGGTTCAGCCACGTCCCGCCTACCTCTCCTCGGTTCCCCCAGCCTAGGGCCCTTTACGATGATTGTTCGCCCCGGTCGCGCGGCATTTGCCACGTTCGGTTTAATCGCGCGGTGACCACCGCACCCCGCCTGCGGCACGCTGGGCTGGCCGTGCTGACCGCACTGGCCCTGGTCGGCGGTTGTGGGTCGAACAGCTCCAGCAGCTCCAACTCAAGCAGCTCCGACGGTGGCTCAGGCGCCACCGAGACCATCACGTACACGATTGACCAATTGGTCCGCACCATCGCGCTGGACGGCCGAAGCGGCGACGTCACGGTAACGGCCAAAGACGGACCGGTCTCCGTCACTGAACGCGCCCGCTTCACCACCCACCGGCCGGCCACCAGCCACAACGTCTCCATCGGCACGCTTTACCTACGCGAGGACGGCTGCCCGGGACGGGTCCCGAACGAGCGTTGCGAGGTCGCCTGGGAGGTGACCGCACCGACCGAGACCGTCCTGAACCTGCGGACCAGGGCCGGATCGGTCGAGCTGCACGCCATGGGCGCGGATGTGACCGCTCGGACCAACTCAGGTGACGTGACTGGCCAGGACCTGGCCAGCCAGCGGCTGACCACAAGTTCGAACGCCGGCACCATCAAGCTGACCTTCACCCAGCCGCCCGATCAGCTCAGCGCGGTCACCAACGCCGGAGGAATCGAGATCACCGTGCCCGCCCAGACCAGCTACGCCGTCGAGGCCAGCACCAACACCGGTAAGCCCGACATTCAGGTCCGGCAGGATTCAGCCGCTCCGCACAAGATCAAGGCCGAGACGAACGCTGGCGGCATCGAGATCAAGTCGCGGTGATCAGGCGCGCCGTCATCCCGGTTGCCGCGCCAGCGCCGGGCACGGCGGACCCCGAACGAAAGCTAGCGGCGAACCAGACCGGCTTCCGCCGCGAGCAAGCCAGCCTGGGTGCGGTTCTCGCAGTCCAACTTGACCAGGATGCGGGACACGTAGCCTTTGACCGTCGTCTCGGAAAGGAACAGCCGCCTGGCCACCTGAGCATTGGACATGCCTTCGCCGAGGCAGGTGAGGACCTCGGTTTCCCGATCGGTCAGCTCACGGATCATGCTCAACGCCCGGTCGCGGCTTTGGTACCCATCGGTGGAGGCCGCGACGAGCCGACGAACCGCGGCCGGGGACAGCACCGTGTGTCCGTCGGCGGCGACCCGGACCAAGCCGATGAGGTCTTCGGGCGGAGTGGACTTGACCAGGAACCCGGAGGCGCCGGCCCGCAAGGCACGGATCACGTATTGGTCGGCGTCGAACGTGGTGAGCGCGACGACCGAAGGCGGCTCGGGCAACGCCACGATCCGGGTGATCGCGGTCAGACCGTCCACCCCCGGCATGCGCAGATCCATCAGCACCACCCGAGGTCGGTGGCGCACCACCGCCTCCACCCCGGCGGCTCCGTCGTGCGCGGCGGCCACCACCTCAATGTCTTCAGCCGAGTCGAGGATCGTCTTGAGGTGCGCGCAGACCATTGGCTCGTCATCGACCACAACCACCCGAATCAACGGCGCTCCCTCGTCTGGCTGACCACCTCAGCCCGCTCGAGTCGGGCCGACCCGCCGGTGGGATCCTCCCGGGTTGGCACGTAGGCTGGCAACACGGCCGCTACCTCGAACCCACCGTCATCCGTGGGCCCAGCTCGCAGTGTCCCACTCACCAGCTCGACCCGGTGGCGCAGCCCGAGCAAACCGGTCTGTGACCCAGTACCGGTCAGCTCGGGGTCGGCCCGCCACCGGGACGCGGTATTTCGTATCGCCAGCTCGACCCGGTCCGCTCCGTAGCGCACGGTGATCGTCGCCTGTGCCCCAGGCGCATGCTTGCGGACGTTGGTCAGCGCCTCCTGCACGATGCGATAGGCGGTGCGACCCACTATCGGCGAGGCATGCGCGGGGTTGCCGCTCTGGTCCAGCCGCACGCTGACTCCGATCGACTCCGACTCGGCGACCAGCTCGGCGAAGTCCTCGGCGGTGGCCTGCCCGCCGGCCCTCAGGACGTCGGCCCGCCCAGGTGCCTCATCTGCCTCATCCGGCGCCGAACGCAGCACCCCGACGAGATCCCGCAGCTCCTCCAGCGCCTGGCATCCCGCGGCGCGCAGATCCTCAGCGGCGGCGCGGGTGGGCTCGTCAAGCGCGGTGACCGCGAGCGCGCCGGCCTGCAACACCATTAAGCTGACCCGGTGGGTGACCACGTCATGCATCTCGGCCGCCAACCGCACCCGCTCCTCCACCCTGGCCTGCTCGGCCAACCGGTGCTGGTCCCGCTCGGCGCGCTCGACACGCTCGTTGAGGTTGGCCACATAGGTACCGAGTAACGCGGGCAGCACCGAGACGAAGCAGGCACCGATCGCCAAATCCACCGTGGGGGTGAGCGGGCGGGCGGCAATCACCAGGATCGCCCCGGTCAGCAGCCACACCTTTCGCCGGTCCGAGCCGTAGACCGCGGCGCTGTATTCGGCGAATGGCAATGCGAGGACGACCCAGGCACCCTTGATATCTACCGTCCCGGCCAACATATCCGAGGCAAAGTGGCCGATCACAAACAGCACGATGGTGCTCAACAGCATCACCAGCAGCACCGTGAGCGGCATGACACGGCGCAAGAGCAAGACGAGCGCCATCACCGATTGCAAGATCATGCCGCCGGGACCGTACTGCCGGGTGTAGGGCCACAGCATCAAAACGATGACGAGCAGGACCGCGCACACGAGCATCACGTCGAACATGATTTCTCGCCGTGACGTTCGCGGCCGTTCCCCCCAGCGAATTCGGTGCGGAGGCTGCACGTGAGCGACGGTACTCACGACCGGTTCATCCACCGGGTGCACAACCGCGAATCTACTCCGTTGGAGCGCCGCGCACCGACGAAAGTCGCACCAACGTAGCCGCCTGGACCTGATCGGATCACAATTTTGATCATATTGAGGTCTGGACATCCGGCACGGATCGGTTCAGCCTATAAGGCGACCAATGTCAGAGGTAACGCCGCACTCTGGGGAGTCCGCTATGAGGTTGGGCAACAAGCTTTCAGTCGGTGAGGTCGTCGACCACGACGCCGAGGAACCACCGGTCCAGACCAATGCCGCGCCCGGAGTGCGGCCGGTACACGTTGATACCCCGATAGAGCCGATTTTACACACGGACACCGTCGTGATGGCCAACGCCGAACGGTAACGTCAATGGCGGATTGGCTGCCCGTCCGCCGGGTGCCTCGGGAGCAACCCAGCGCACCGCTGCGCGGGCACAAGCTAGCTAACCCGATGGTGTCCGCGGACGGCACCCGGGCCGGATTCGGCGGTGTCACCCTTGGCCGGACCAGCGTGTATGGCGTGGTTGCTCATGCGGAGTGTGCCCAAGGCGGACGGCACCGCAGCCCGTCGCGGTGGTGCGACTGTGGGTTTTACTGCGTACATACCTTAGACGAGGCGCGGGCATTGGCCTGTGATCCCGACTACCGGTATGCGGTGCTGCTCGACGTGGCGGTGTCAGGACGGTTCATTCGCTACGAGCGCGGGTTACGCTACGCCCGGCAGCGCATCATCTCGGTGCGGATCGGCCGCTGCGCCTGCGGTCACCGAGCCCAGGTATTGGTGGAAACCGGCGCGGGGGTAGTCGGCTGGCGTCGGCTCGTCGCGGTGTGCGCGGCGTGCGCCGGGGGACGTCCGGCGTTGAGCTTCAAGAAGTTCTCCGGGCTGCTCGCCGGGGTGCCGGTGGTCCATGATGACGTCGAGCCGCTCCCGATCGACGCCTCGCCCCGGGTGGCCGCGGTCCCGGCGCAACCGGGCGCCGTGGTGTCCGCGCCGGAAGGCTTGGACATGGATGACGTCCCGGTCGAGGCCCTTGTTCCGCTGCTAACCGCCGAGGTGGCGCTGTTGCAGGCCCGGTTGGACGAGGTCCAGCGTCAGCTGGCCCGGTTCACTCTCTGACGGTTGGCGTTCCATCAGACGCCGTCGGTCCCCGTGGATGACGGCGTCTCTCGACATTCCGGTAACCAACGGGCAAGGTTGCAGCCATGTCGCTTGGTAGTGTGCTCACCGCGATCGTGACCCCGTTCGACGCCGACCTGGCTGTCGACGAGCGAGCGTTCGTCAACCTCATGCATCATCTCGCCGCGCACGGCTCCGACGGGTTCGTGGTCTGCGCCACCACCGGCGAGGCCTCAACCCTCGACGACGATGAGCACCTGCGCGTCATCGAGTTGGCCTGCCAGGAGCGGCCACCCGGCGTGACGATCATCGCTGGCACCGGTTCGAACAACACCCTGCACGCATGCGCGCTGACCGAACGGGCGACCGAGCTCGGGGTGGACGCTGTGTTGTCCGTCACGCCCTACTACAACAAGCCCAGCCGGCGTGGCTTGATGGCGCACTACCGACAGATAGCGGCGGCCACCGACAAGCCGGTGATCCTCTACAACATCCCCTCCCGGGTGGTCATCGACATTCCGAACGATGTGCTGGCCGAGCTGGCCCAGATCGAGCGGATCGACTACGTCAAACAGGCCAATAACGACAATCTCGCCTTGATCGACGGGCTGGGGATCTACGCGGGTAACGACGATATCTTCGCCCGCACGCTCGACCTCGGCGGCTGCGGCGGAATCCTGGTGGCCAGTCACCTGGTCGGTAACCAGATGCGCCGGATGGTCGACGAACCGCAGCGCCGCGCGGAGATCGACGCCTCGCTGCGGGAGCTGTACCGGGCACTGATGGTGACCACCAACCCCACGCCGGTGAAGGCCGCACTGAACCTGCTCGGCCACAAGGTCGGCGGGCTGCGGCTGCCGCTGGTCGAAGCGGACGAGTCGGAGACAGCGACGGTACGTACCGCGCTGGAGAACCTGGGTCTGCTCGAACGGCGGTAACCCTTGGCTCGGCTGGTGGCGCAGATCAGCGCGCCACCACGTTGCGCAGTGGACGACCGGCTTGCCAGGCGGCGAGGTTCTCCGCGACCAGCTGGGCGTGCTGCCGGGGACGCCCACCGGCGGCGTGCGGCGTGATGATCACGTTCGGAGCTTCCCACAGCGGGGAGTCCGCTGGCAGTGGCTCGGTGGCAAACACGTCCAGGGCCGCTCCGGCCAGCCGCCCCGCGCGCAATGCGTCAACCAGCGCGTCCTCGTCGACGGTAGTGCCGCGCCCCACGTTGACCACCCATGCGTGGGTGGGTAGCGCCGCCAGCCGCTCGGCGTTGAGCGCGGCGCGGGTGCCCGGCGCATGCGGCAGGATCATCACCAGCACGTCAGTTTCCGGTAGCGCCGCCGGCAGTGTTTCGGCGCTGATCACCGGGTAACCAGCTCGCTGACCCGCGCGGCGAGCCACTCCGGTCACCTGGGCGCCCAGCGCGGACAGGTGCGGCGCAAGGCATTCGGCGATCGCGCCAAACCCCCAGATCAGCACCCGGGCGCCGAACAGCGTCTCGACTCGGCCGTCGGCGCCTTCGATCCGCATCCCGCCGAACTCACCCCGCCACTGATGCTCGGCCTGCGCCGGGATCAGCTGGCGAAGGCCGCGCAGTCCGGCGAGTATCAGCGCCAGCGCGTGCTCGGCCACAGTCTCGTTGTGCAGCGTGCGCCCAGAGGTGATCACTACATCCGGGCCGAAGCCGGCGGCCAGCTCCACGTCCGGGCCGGCGGCCAGGCTCTGCACCCAGCGCAGATTGGTGAGCTGTTTGGCGGCCGCCCGCATCAGCGTCACACTGCTGCCCCACGACACCAGCACCTGCGCGTCGTGATGTTCGGGCGGTATCGGCTCGGCCGGGTTGTAGTCGACCAGGGTCACCCCAGCGGGCACTTCCGGCCGACCGGCCACGTTCGTCGGGTAGAGGATCTTTATTCGACAGGTCTTCAACAGAGCACCCTCGCTCGTCGTCACGGATCACATTTCACCGATCATGGCCGGTTGAGGCAAGGTGCCTCGCCCGCCGGAGACACGCTGAAACCGGACGTATGCGACACTCACTTCCGTGACCGCCGTATCGCTGCAGCCGCCCAAGTGGCAATGGCCGATGACAGCCGAGGAATACGCCGCCACCCCGGAAGACGCGGAACACCACATTGAGCTGCAGGAGGGGGCGCTCCTCGTGGCCGCCCGGCCGGTGCCCGACCACCAGGACATCATGCTGGAACTCGCCGTGCAGCTGCGTCCGCAGGTGCCCGAGCATCTGAAGCTGCTGGTGGAAGTCGACATCGACCTGTGCTTGGTACCGCCGGCTGACCCAGGCACGATCCGCTCCCCCGACCTGGTAGTCGTCACCAAAGAGGCCTTCCTGCGGGTACGCAAAAGGGGCGGGCTGCTACGAGCCTCCGACACCGTGCTCGCGATAGAGATCCACTCCGCCAGCACCCGACGTACCGACACCATGATCAAACGCAACGAGTACGCCGACGCCGGGATCAACCACTACTGGATGATCGACCCGTTCAACGGCCCCAGCCTGACCGCCTGCCACCTCGCTGGTGACCTCGGCTACGGCGGCCCCGGACCAGTACGCGGCACATTCACCACCCAAACCCCATTCCCCACCCACCTCGACCTTGACACGCTGGGCTAAATCCACGTCAGCCAGCGAACAGCGCCGCGCAGATTCCGGCGGTGACCAGCCCGACCAACCCGGCCACCGGCAACGACCAGGCCGAAGGGACCAGCGCGGCGGCCAGCGCGGCCGGGGTGGTCACCGCCGCGCCGACCAGCATCGGGCGTCGCGCGACCAACCAGGCCTGGATGTCGAGCGGGCCGCGCCGAGCGGCCGCGTGCGCCCGCAGCGCCATCAAAAAACCCAGCGCGGCCGTCCCGCTCAGCCCGTCCGCCCAGACTTCAGTAGGAGCCAATACCAAGGCCAGCGCGGCACACAGCACGGCCAGACCGGCCACGGAAGCACGCTCCGGCTGCGCTGTCGCCGCCACTACCGAACCCGCCCCCACCGTCAGGACAATCATCACGACCAGGCCGAGCGCGACCGACCCGGATGACGTGGCCGCCGGCGGGGCCACCAGCGCGAGCGTCGCCGGTACGGCGAGCATCAGCGTTCCGGCCAGCAGGCACAGCCCCGGCTTTCCCTCAGTGGTCGCAGCCAACTCAGCTTTGGTGCTCATCGCCGACTCCCTAGCAGGGGACGCTGCGCCACCGGGCGCAGTACTTCCTCCAACTCGGCACCCTCGGGCCACGCCAGCACGGGGATACCGAGTTCGGCCAGCCGGTGACGGACACCCCGGCGTCCGATGCGCCACATGCGCACCGCGATCGGATCGTAGTCACTGCCCGGGCGCGGCCGCGGCTCCACGCGCAGCACATCTACCACAGCGAAACCGAAACCGCGTCGGCGCAGGTCAGCCAGCGCCGAGAGCACCCGTTCGTCGACCAACGGGGAGAACACCACGATCGCGGCGCCTGGGGGCAGCACCGCCCGTGGAAAGCTGCCCACCTCTGAGGGGGCGGCGCCGCTGCCGGACTGAACGTCAATCAGCGCCTCAACCACCCGGTAGAGGTGCTTGCGCCCGAGGTCGGGGGACAGCCAGCGGATGACACCACCCAGCGCGACCACCCCTGCTCGGTCGCCGCGACGCAGCGATGCCCGCACCACCGCTAGCGCGCCATGCACCGAAAGCTCCAGCGTGGAACCCCCAGGCTGACGGATGTCACCGGCCGCGTCGATCATCGCTACCACCGTGGCCGCCTGCTCGGCCAGCCGCTCGGTAACGTACAACCGCCCCCGGCGCGCGGTCACCAACCAGTTCACCGACCGCAGCGGATCGCCAGGCAGGTAACCCCGGATCCCGGCGAACTCCACGCCGTGGCCCCGGCGCCGGCCAAGGTGCACGCCAAGCAGGTCAGGCAGCTCCATGGGACGAGGCACGGCGCTGAGGGAATCACCACTCGGGAAGGCCGTCACCTCGGGCAGCTCGCAGCTTGCCTCGCCAATCATCAACCCGCCGGCCCCCCGCAGCCCAACCCGCAGCCACGAACTGAACCGACCCCAGCGCACTGTCTCCAGTTCCCACAAGCCACGCATCACACCGGACCGCGTGTGGCTCCAGGACAGCGGCCGGGCCCGCAGCGCCGAACCGGCGTCCAGCTCGACGTCGAGCAGCTCCACCCCTTCCGGTACGACCAGCTCCACTTGCAACGTCACCGCGTCGCCCTGAAACACCCGTTCGGCGGAGAGCTCGGCGTCCACCTGTAACTCAGAAGATGGCGCGGCGCTCCACCAGGCTCCGGCCAGTGCCCCCACCAGCGGAGCGACGAACACCACCAGGTCCGCCCGGCCGAGGATCACCACCGCCACACCGACGAACGCGGCCGCGGTGACCACCGGTAAGAGCCAACCAGCCGGCTCCCAGGTGATTCCCCAGACACTCACAGCGGTAACCGCGCGGGCATCGCACCCCTGGCGCGCGGCGCGGGTACCCGACTCAGAACCCGTTCCATCACGTCCTCGGCCCGGATCCGCCGCACCCACATCTCTGGCCGCAAGCTGAGCCGATGCGCGATCGTCGGCACCGCGAGCGCCTTGACATCCTCGGGAATGACGAAGTCCCGGCCGGCCAGCAGAGCGGTGGCCCTGGCCAACTGCAGCAGCGCGAGCGAGGCACGTGGGCTCGCCCCGACCTGGATGTCCTTGTCCGAGCGGGTGGCCGCCACGATCCGGACCACGTAGTCCAGCACATCTGGCTCGACGCTGACCGTCTCGACCGCCTCACGCATCGCGAGCAGCCCTCGGGCGTTCAAGACCTGGCCCACCTCGGCCTGGTCGCGGCCGCGTCGCATCCGTCGGCTGAGCACCTCCACCTCATCGGGCTCGGGCAGATACCCGATCCGAACCCGCAGCCCGAACCGGTCCAGCTGAGCTTCCGGCAACGGGTAGGTGCCCTCGTACTCGATCGGGTTGTCCGTGGCCAGCACGATAAACGGATCGGGCAGCCGGTGAGAGACACCATCCACGCTGACCTGCTGCTCGGCCATCGCCTCAAGCAGGGCTGCCTGAGTCTTCGGCGGCGTGCGGTTGATCTCGTCGGCCAACAGCAAGTTGGTGAACACCGGCCCTGGGCGGAAGGTGAACTCTCGACCACTCTGATCGAGTACTGTCGTACCGGTGAGGTCGGCCGGAAGCAGGTCCGGCGTGAACTGCACCCGGCGGAAGTCCAACCCGAGCGCTGAAGCGAACGACCGCGCGATGAGCGTCTTGCCCAACCCAGGCAAGTCCTCAATCAGCACATGAGCACGGGCCAGCACCGCCGACAGGATCAGCTCCAACGTCGCCCGTTTACCAACCACCGCTCGCTCGATCTCGTTCAGCACCGCGACGGCTCGGCCCACCACCTCGGCTGCGGCGCTCATCTGTGAGGTCATGTGTTCTCCACCCGATCGAGAATTCTCAACAGCGCATCCCGACCAGCGCCTGGCACGGACCGGTCGTCCGAGCGCCGAACGTCACGGTCGACCAACGCCCACAGCGGCTCACCGAGGCGCTCTCGCGCCACTGCCCGTGGATCACCGGCACTGGGTTCCTGCTCGGCCACCGCGAGCTCGACCAGCTCGGCCAGCACCGGCCGGACGCTGTAGTCCCAGTCCCTGGCCGAGCCGCCAGCCCAGGCCGCCGCCACCAGAAAACGCCGATATGCCGGGGTAGCCTCCACCGTGTTGGCCTCGTGATCCGGTGGCCGCACCCGGCCGCGCTGCCACCGCAACCAGGCGTTCACCCCGATCACCATGAGGGTCATCGCCAGCCCGGCGAACCCCAACAGCACCAGCGTGCCGGCGGGTCCGAAGTACGACACAATGCCGGCTTGGACGATGCTTCGCGTCATCGGGAGTCTTTCCGGACGCGAGCGCGGGCCGTGTCGCGCGAGCCTAAAGCCGTCAGCAACTCGGTCAGCGCGCCGCCAGCTTCGGTCCGGTCCCGCTCGGTCATCGGGTGCGTGCTGAAGCGTGCCTCCCGAAACAGCGACAGCAAGGTGTCTGCCGGTCGACGCGGCAGTGAGCACCCGTCGATTCCGCGTTGGAGCATCTCGAACGGGGTATCCGCGTCCCGGGGCGCTACCGCTTCCCCCCGGCTGGCCAGGGCGTCCTCCATCGCCGCGAAGCAGGCCACCACCGCCTGGCGCGAGTCAGCGATCGCCTGGTCCTGTACCGCCGCCCGACCGGCTTCGATCACTCTGGCCACTTGGCTCGACTCGGCATCAGAGTCAAGTTCGTCCTCAACTCCGACCGAGGACGACACTAGCTCGCCGCGCCGCACCAGCACGAACACCAGCACCGCCAGGGTCACCAATGTGGCGATCATCAGCAGCTGGTCGCCAATTCCAGGGTCAGCGGGCGTCTCCCGCACGGGCGGCCGGTCGAACGCGGCCCCCGAGGAATCCACTGACGACAACGGTGGCCGCCGCGGCGCGGCCTGGCGCATGGGTGGGTCCACCGTGTCGCGCAGCAGTTGCATACCGAGCCCAGCTAGCAACCCGATCAGAGCGGCGATGATCAGCAGCCGTCGGTTGCGTGTGGTCAACACGGCCTTCTTGCCCGCGGCCGACCCAGTGACTTTCAACCGCGGCCGCTCGCTGGGCCGAAACCGCAGCAACAGCACCACACCCGAGGTCAGCAACGCGGCAGCCAGAATGCGGATGACCGACTTCACGAACTCGCCGGACGGGGTGGGCATCGGCGGAGTCAACCCGCTGGCCCTGGCCCTGGCCAGCACGACCGCCAGCACCAGGAGCGCGGCCAGCCCACCGACGCGAACCGTGGCGGCACCCGTGGCGGGCCCACCCTCCCGTCGCTGCGTCATCGCTCTAGGCCTCCCGATCCCACGGTGATGTGGGGACCACCGGACCAGCAACATTGTGGCTGCTCCGATTAGGTCGGACACGTCGGGTCCGGATGGAGATCAGCCGGAGTGGCCGCCCAGCGGGCGAGCGAACCAGTCCACGGAGTCAATCAACAGAGCGAGCACCGCGACCACGGTCAGCGCGACCAGCACGCCCGCGACCGTGTCGGTCGCATAGTGCCGTTGGCTGGCCACCATTGAGACCGCCACCGCCGCGACGGCAAGCGCGGTACCAGCGGCCAACAGCGCCCGAGCCCGAACGGACAACAAGCCGGCGCTGGCGATGAGCAGGACCACCGCGACCGAGGCAAGCCCGGCGACGCTAGTGGTGTGCCCGCTGGGCATGGCCAAGTCGTCGTCCAGCGTCCGCCCAACGAGAGGCTTGAGCGCCAGCTCGGTGATTATCGCGGCCAGCGAAGGCCCGAACAGCGCCAGCGCGACCGCTGAACGGCGCCGCAACAACACGGCGATCAGGGTGAGCCCGATCGTGCCGAGCACGAGCATCAGCGGGCTACCCAGCAGCGAGATCCGCCACAGCGTGCCCTCGTGTCGGCCGAGCGCGGCGAGTTGGTCGTACACCACGAGGTCGAACCGACCAGGCCCATGTTGGTCGTGGTACCGCCAGGCCAGCATAGCGACCCCGAGCGCGCTCACCATGGCCAGCCCGCCGGCCGCTCGGCGCCATGGCCCAGGCAGGAGTGCCTGCCAGTCTGATCGATCCGTCATGGCTTCCACTTTGCCGCCCTCATCTAGACCGGCGCAGTCCTTCCTGCTTCTCACAGGAAATTGACAGCTCCCCGCCGTCTACTCCCCACGCCGTGTGCCACTGTAACGGGCGCTGGGGCCGTCTGGTCGCGGCAAGCAGGGACAAGCGCAAGGGGTGAGCCCTACCTACTTCGGGGGCCGGCACCCTAGCCGCGTTCTGGCCGAGCTGCCAGGGTTGCCACCAAACCACACCACGGCCAGAAGGGCACCCGACGATGTATGACACGCCACCACCTCGGGTGGTACCGCCAGGCGGCGGCCGCGTGCAGCGAAACATCGTCGCGGTCATCATGGCAATTGCCGTGGGAGTCCTGGGCGGCGCGCTGTGGGCGCTTTTCGGTCCCGGCGAGTCTTCCCCGGATGTACGGCTCGAGGCGATCTCGTCACCCGGTGCCCACCCGTTCATGCCACCGGTGGGCCAAGACCGAAATGGGGTGACCCCGCCGCTCGGGGCCACTGGCACGTTTCCCGGCAACCTCGACGGGCTGTACGCAGTGCACAGCGCAAGACCCAGCTGTGACGCCCGTGACCTGATCGCTAGCCTGCGCGCTGACCAGAGCAAATCCACCGCGTGGGCGACGGCGGTTGGCATCGATGTCGGCGATATCCCGGGCTTCGTCGCCAGCCTGAACCCGGTCCTGCTGCGCTCAGACGTCGCCGTCACCGAACACGGTTACGACGCGGGCGCGGCTACTGCCTACCCCGCCGTGCTGCAGGCCGGAACCGCGGTGCTCGTAAACAACTTCGGCGAGCCGACCGTGAAATGCTTCAACGGAAACCCGCTCACCAGGCCGACCCATTACCCACAAGCCAGCTATGCCGGCACCAGCTGGCAATACTTCGCCCCAACGAAGATCACCTACATCAAGCCGGCACCGTCGGCGATCGACAACTACACTTACCTGGACATCGATCAGAACAGCAAGCTCACGCGCCCCAGCCGATGTGGGGAACACCCCGGGCTGAAGTACTGCCACCGGCCGAGCCTCTAAGGTGCCCATCTGTGACCGTGCATTTCATCGGCGCTGGGCCCGGTGCCGCCGATCTCATCACGGTGCGCGGTCGGAACCTGCTCGAGCGCTGCACGGTGTGCCTGTATGCCGGCAGCCTGGTGCCAGCCGAGTTGTTGACCTTCTGCCCGCCGGGGGCGCAACTGATTGACACCCGTGACCTCGCCCTGGGCCAGATCGTCGACGAACTCATCATGGCGCACGGGGCCGGTCACGAGATCGCCCGGTTGTGCTCCGGCGATCCGTCGATCTTCAGCGCGGTCACCGAGCAAGCCCGCCACTTGGCGGCGGCCGGGGTGCCCTACGACATCACCCCGGGGGTGCCGGCGTTCGCGGCGGCGGCGGCCACGCTGGGCCAAGAGCTGACCGTGCCGGGGGTCAGCCAGAGCGTTGTGCTGACCAGGGTGGCCGCCCGAGCTACCCCGATGCCGCCGGGCGAGGACCTGGGCACCCTCGGGGTATCCGGGGCAACCCTGGTGCTGCATCTTGCGGTGCAGCGGATCGACGCGGTCGTCGCCTTGCTACTCCCCCGCTACGGCGCCGGCTGTCCGGTCGCGGTGGTCGCGCGCGCCAGCCGCGACGATGAGCTGGTGCTGCGCGGCACACTGGCGGACATTGCCGCCCAGGTGCGTGACGCGCGGGTGCGGCGCACCGCCGTGATCATCGTCGGGCGAGTACTCGCCGGCGGCGGCCGTGACAGCTATCTCTACTCAGCCCTGCGGGCCCGTGAGTGAGGAGCCATACTCCTACTCAGGGGCCCGCGGGACATACCGCCGAGGGGTGAACACCACCCACGAATCGTCACCGCGCTCGATCAGCTGAGTCTGGGACGAACCGATCAACAGCAGGCAGCGCATGTCGACGCCAGCCGGATCCAAGTCAGCCAGCCGGGTCAGGGTGATCCGCTCCTCAGCGCCGCCGACATCCCGACCCACCACCACCGGCGTATCCGGCGCCCGATGCTCCAGCAGCAGTTCGCGAGCGGCGGCGACCTGCCACCCTCGGCTGCGCGAGGCCGGGTTGTAGATCGCCAGCACAAGATCAGCCGCAGCCGCGGCGGCCAGGCGGGAGGCGATCACCTCCCACGGCTTGAGCCGATCAGACAGCGAAAGCACGCAATAGTCGTGGCCAAGCGGCGCACCAACCCGGCTAGCCACCGCCTGCGCGGCGGTGAGCCCTGGCAGCACCTGAACTGGCACGTCTTTCCAGCGTGGCTCCACCGCGATTTCCAGCACCACGCTGGCCATCGCGAACACGCCTGGGTCGCCGGAGGACACCACCGCCACCCGCCGTCCCTCCCGCGCCAGATCCAGCGCGAAGGTGGCTCGCTGTGTTTCGACCCGGTTGTCCGAAGGATGCCTACGCTGGCGAGGGTTGGCTGGTATCCGATCCAGGTAGGGGCCGTAACCCACCAGATCGGTGGCCCGCGACAGCGCCGCCTGGGCCTCCGGGGTCAGCCATCGTCGCCCGGCCGGTCCCAGCCCCACGACAACAACCTCACCCCTGCTTTGCTTGCCGGAAGGCACGGGCGCCGTGTCAGTTTGCTGGGCCGCCGTCGTTGCCATAGTCGCCATCGTCGCGGTGGCCAGCGGGCTGGGCCGAAGCGCGAGCGAGAAATACGGCACTGTCTCCGGCTCGACCGAAGCCAGCGGCAGGACCCGTTCGTTTTCGGTGCCGACCCGCTCGACGTAATAGGTGTCGGTCAACATGCCGGCTTGCTCGGCGGCATCGCGTACCGAGCCGAACGTCCGGCCCAGCTTAACCACAGCGGCGGCGTCGGTGTCGGCCAGTCGAGCGCTCAACTGGGCGGTTGGTAACGTGCCAGGCAGCACGGTGAGCACCTCGTCACCCTCCACCAGCGGTCGGCCCAGCACCGCCGCCGCCGCATTCATCGAGGTCACTCCCGGTACCACCTCGCTGCGGTAACGGTGGGCCAGCCGCTGGTGGAGGTGCATGTAGGAGCCGTAGAAAAACGGATCGCCCTCGGCGAGGACGACCACATCCCGGCCGGCATCAAGGTGCGCGGCCAGCCGGGCGGCCGCCTCGGCGTAGAACTCCTCCAGCGCTCCTCGATATCCGCCGGGGTGATCAGTGGCCTCGACGGTGACCGGATAGACGAGCTGCTCTTCGATCTGACCGTCACGCAAGTACGGCTCGGCGATGCGGCGGGCGACGCTGTGACCGTGTCCCGCGCTGTGGTAGGCAACGACCTCGGCGCGGGAGATCAGTCGGGCAGCCTTCACTGTCACCAACTCCGGATCGCCTGGGCCGACCCCCACGCCGTAGAGTCGGCCAGCGTTCACCATCTGCGTCTTGCGTGTGCCGCCACGATCCGCACCACCGCGACCTCGGTACCGAAGTACTCCAACCGGTCATCGCGCAGCACCTGGTATCCCTCGTCCATGGCGACCACGTCGACCGCCGGACCGCGCGGCCGCCCGCACCGCCGCGCACAGCCCGACCAGTGCACCGGCAGTTGTCGCGCCAAACCCAGCGGCTCCGGCAACCCCAGCGGCTCCGGCGTCGAAACGCTGAGGGCGACCGAGGCGTCCGCGCGGACGTCGGCCTGTGCCTTTGCGCAACCCGGCCGACCGGTGCAGGCGCTCACTCCCAGCGCCGGTGAGCCCGAGTCGAGGATCAGGCCGGCGCCAGCGAGCCGGCGAGCCGCTCGCCCGGCGGCCGACCGGGTCAGGCCAGGCAAAACCACTCCGCGCCACGGGGTGAGTACGACTTCCCGCTGTGCCACGGCCGCAAGCAACCGGCAGCGCGATGGCGTCAGTTCGCCGAGCGGCACGCAGGCGGCCAGCGCCACTCTGCCGTCGGTCTCCTCGATACGACCGATGGGGCCGCGTGGGTCCGGCTCCGGCACCGCCAGCTCTGGCGCGTGAGTGACCTCAGCCAGCTCGGCTGCCAACTCGCCGACCAGAGACAGCGGACCGTCGGGTAACTCGGCCAGCCGCCACACCCGGTGGTCGGCTCGACGCCGCAGGAACGCCGAGGCCGCCATGAGCATCCCACTGACGGCGGCATGCACCGGCAGCCGAAGGCCAGTGTCCAGACCGGCGAGCAGCAGGGCGACCCAGTGGCCGGGCATGGCCATGACGGCCACGTCGGCGCGCATGCCAGCCACGTCGCCCCGACCATCGTCGAGCGCGAACAGGAACCGCCCCGACAACTCGGCCAACTCCGGCGAGGCGCACAACCGTCGGTCCAGCTCGGCCACCAGCGGGCGCACATCCAGCACACTCATCCGGTCACGCCCGGACAGCGGCGAGGCCAGCACATTGCGGGCCCGGTCGTGGGCCACCGAGGGCAGCAGGCCGTACGCGGCGAGCCTGGTGGCGAGCTCCTCCTCGGCGCCCGGGGCCAGCCCGCGCAGCTGAAGGTTGCCCCGCGCGGTCAGCTCGAGCCGACCGTTGCCAAGCTCGATCGACCAGTCGGCCAGCGCGGCGAGTACCTCGCGGGAGCACGTTCCCCCGGGCACCCGGATGCGAACCACCCCGCCATCCTCAGCTTGGTGCGCCACAACCGCGCCCGGGCACTGGTCCGTGCCGGCATGAGCGCCCGAACCGGGGATGTCCGTCCGCTCAGCGGCCCCCGCGTCAAGCGACAAAAGCACCACCCGATCGTAGTGCCCACGATCCGGAAACCCGGGGACGCGGTGGCCGACACAATTGAACGCTCGCGACCACCCGCTCCGGCCAGCGGAGGCCTGCGGATCTCGCCGCGCACGCCGCCATTCGGCCGATCCCAGTGTCTCGGAGGTCACGCGGAACCCACGCTAGCCGCTCACAACGTCAGCCGGAACCGAATCTCGTTGAGCGGAACCTCGTCGGGTCCGGTTTCGGTCTGCTGACCTCCATCGGGCGTCCAACCTGCTTGGCGGTAGAAACCGATGGCTCGCTCATTTCCAACGAGCACCCACAACACGGCGTGGCCGAAACCATCTGACCTCAACCTTTCCAGGGCAGCGGCATAAAGCCGAGCTCCTAGACCTCGCCGCCAGTGACCAGGGTCGAGGTAGATGGCGTAGAGCTCGCCGGCTTCGGGGTCAGCACCGTCCGCCCGTTGCGGCCCGACCGAGGCGAACCCGAGCACCCGCTCTTCGCGGCAGAACACCAGCGTGGCCCGTCGTGGCACGGACTGGCTCAAGACCTCGGCCCACCGACGCTGCCGATCCGCGACCGACAGCCCGTCCAGCATCTCGTCGGGCAGCAGACCTCGATAGACGGCCTGCCAAGAACACACGTGCACGGTCGCGATCGCCCATGCGTCCTCGACCGTCGCCTCCCGGATGATCTCGCTCACGTTGTCGATGATCCGGTTGACGGCCAGCGGCATCTCATCAGCGCACCTGGAAACCACGATTTGACGCAGGCCGGGGATCAGAGAACGCACCTGGGCTCCCGGTCAGCCCATAGACGATAGATGGGTGGTGAGCACCGCAGCCTCCGCGCGTAGCCGGTCGGCGCGTTCGCCGACGGTTGCCCGCGCTGCGCCGGGCTCCCGGAGGGTTCGTCGTGCAGGTCACTGGGCGGGTGCGCTCTGTGGCCGCTCAGCCGTGCAGTTCCCGATAGGCCTCCGCCGCACCGGGATGCAGCGGGATTCCCTCGGTCGCGATGAGACTGTAGGGGTCGAGGAACTGGGTGCCGAGCACCTGTTGCGGCACCAGGTCCGCCGCGCGGATCACCAGCACGCGAGCGATCGCCGAGGTAGTAGCGGGGTCGGTATCGGCTCGACATAACAGAAGGTTCACGATGCCGATGGTACTGACCTCGGCGGCTGGACCGTACACGGCGGCGGGCACGGTCGCCGCCTGGTAGAACGAGCCGTACATTTTCGCCAACGCGGGGAGGATCTCGGTCAGCGGCAGCAGCCGGATTGCCCGGCGTTTACTGAATTCGGTCAGCGCCGGAGTAGGCACACCACCGGACCAGAGCAGCGCATCGACCCCGCCAGTTTCCAGCGCGGTAATCGCCTCGGCGAGCCTGTGGGGTCGCACCGTCACGGCACCTGTAGGCAGTCCTGCCGCAGCCAGCAGCCGGACACCCTCCAGCTCGGCTCCGGAGCCGGGCGCGCCTAACGACACCGTATGGCCCGCAAGATCGGCGAGGCTACCGATGGGGCTGTCCGCCAACACGACGAGCTGGAGATAATCCTCGTAGATCCGACCGATGGCCCGCATCCAGCCTGGCCCGTCGGCGATGACTTGGGCCGCATCGACCGTCGCCAGCGCCACATCCGCCTTCTTCTCGGCCAGCCGATGCAGGTTGTCCATACTGCCGTTGGTTATTTCGGGATGTTGGACGTGCAACCAGGGCTCCTGGCCAGTCAGTTGTTTGGCGAGCAGCTGGGCGAACTCCACATACAACCCACCCGGATCACCGGCCGCGATGGTCAACGATCGGGATCTGGCGTGGTGGTCGGCTGAGCCGCAACCTCCGGCGGCGAGGATGAGCGCCAGGACGGTCAGCGCCCGCCGTCGGCTGATCGCCGTCATCGGTCACGCACCGGGTGGCCGGCGCGCGGCAGGGTGATCCGCGCCGCGAGGCCGCCGCGCTCGCTCGCCATGAGGTGCAGGGAACCATGCCGAGCGGCCAGCAGCTGCACCGCGATGGCCAGACCTAGCCCGGTTCCGCCGCTGTCGCTGTGCTGGGGGGCTCGCCAGAACCGGCGAGGCGCCCATATCCGCTCTTCCGCCGACAGCCCAGGTCCATCATCCTCGACGATTAGTTGCGCGGTGTCCGGGTCGGTGACCGCACGCAAGGTCACCGTCGCGCCGCGCCCGGCGTAACGGATGGCGTTATCCAGCAGGATGTCGAACACCTGAGCCAGCTCCTTATCCGCGCAGGCTACGGCCGACCTGTCGGTCAGCTGGTTCACCAGCGCAATGCCCGCGTGGCGCGCGGAGTGCCGCCAGGCGTCGACACGGGCGGTGGCCACCGTGATCGGCCTGCATGTGGCACCGTCGTCCGGGTCCGGCTCAGCCGCTCCTCCATCGGCCAAGGACAACGTCAGTAGACCGTCAAGCAGGGACTCCAGCCGTTCCACCTCAACAGCCAGTGATCGGTAATTCGCTTGCGCGGCGACCGGGACACTGGGCGCCAGCGCGTCGAACCGCAGCCGCAACGCGGCCATAGGGTTGCGCAGCTGGTGCGAGGCATCGGCGACCAGCCGCCGTTCCCGCTCGGTCGCCTCCGCCACGGCGTCGGACATCCGGTTGAACGACGCGGTCAACTCTTGCAGCTCAGGCGGTCCGCCGCCGGTCGGGACATGGGCGCCCCGGCGGCCTTCGGTGACCGCGAGTACTCCGCGTTCCAATTCAGCTAGCGGACGCAGCACCCAGCGGGCCAGCCGCAGCGCGAGCCAGACGAAACCCGCCGCCACCACGAGCGTGCCCATCCCGATCAGCAGCCAGCTCTGACCGATGTCCGCCGCCGCGGCATCGATCGATGTGCGCAGCACCACGACCCCGGCGATGCGCGGCCCGATACCCACCGGGCGGGCCAGCACCAGCTTGCCAGAGGACCACGGCCACAGGGTGGACAGCGGAGGCCCGGATTCGTTGCGCAGCGCGCCGCTGATCACCGGCCGCACTTGCGGGTCGTCCAAAGCGAGCCCACCGACGGTCACGACCGACCGCAGCTGGCGGTCAACGATCAGTACATCTTCGCCGTAAAGCTGCGCGTATGCGGTGACCTCCCCGATCAACGGGTCCCGATCCCCCGTAGCTAGAGCCTGCTGAGCCAACACCGCGAACCGGTCCAGCGCGGTAGACCGGTCGATGTGCAATCGCTCGGTGCGTTCCGTCGCCGTGCTGGTCAGCAGCGGCACAACGAATCCCGCGATGGCCAGCGCAGCGAACGTCAGCAGAACGACCAGTAGCCGCCAGCGCATGATTTCATCCCAACCGATAGCCGAGGCCGCGAATGGTGCGCAGCAACTCCGGGCGGCCTAACTTGGCTCGCAGGCCCGATATATGGACGTCCAGCGACCGGGATATCGCCACGTAGGCATCCCCCCAGACCTCGTCCATGATCCGTTCCCGGCTGACCACGCTCCCCAGGTTGCGGGCCAACACCGCCAGCACCTCAAACTCCTTGCCAGTGAGTCTGATCGCCCGACCAGCCACCTCCACAGTCCATGCCCGGAGGTCGACACACACGTCGCCCACCCGCACCAGTTCCGGCTCGGGCCCTTTTTGGGCGACTGAGCGGCGGACTACCGCCTCGATCCGAGCCAGCAGCTCACCGAGGCGGATCGGTTTGACCACGTAATCGTCGGCTCCGTGCCGCAGGCCGCGCACCACCGAGCGTTCATCATCCCGCGCGGTGAGCACCACGACCGGCACCGTCGTGATCCGCCGTAGTTTGCGCAGCAGATCCAGACCGTCCATATCGGGCAGGCCGAGATCGAGCAGCACCAAGTCGGCTTCTCGATGGGTAAGCAGCGCATCCGCCCCCCAGCAGCACCGGTGGACACGATGGCCATATGTTCCGAGCACGTCGACGATGGCACGGGCCACACCGTCGTCGTCCTCAACCAGCAACACACGCATACAAGCACCTCTCAACCCGATGAGGTGATCTCGGCCGTACCCGCAATCCGGGCGTCGCGTCGGCGTCACGGGACGAGTCATCGGAAGCCTCCCGTGTCGAACGGTGCACTATCAACGAGATAACCAGGGCGTATTCGGGCCAACCGCCAGGTAGGCGCTCACCGACGGCGGGCTGTCCGGACCGAGGTGCCTTAGTGTGGCTGGACGGGTGAGGCGAAGAACCGTGGAGGGCTAAGCGTCATGATCCTGCTGCTGTCCACGTCTGATACCGACCTGCTCAGCGCCCGGGCCTCCGACGGCGACTACCGACTGGGCAACCCGGCCCGACTGCATATCAGCGACCTGCCGGAGCTGCTCGACGGTGTCGACCTGATCATGGTGCGGCTGCTGGGCGGGCGGCGAGCGTGGCGGGACTGGCTGGACCCGCTGCTGGCCGGGCCCAAGCCGGTGGTGGCGCTGGGTGGCGAGCAAGTTCCCGACGCCGAACTGATGGAGTGCTCCACGGTGCCGGTCGGCGTGTGTGCCCAGGCCCACGGCTACCTGGCCGAGGGCGGACCAGCCAACCTCGGCGAGCTATACCGGTTCCTGTCCGACACGGTGCTGTTGACCGGGTTCGGGTTCACCCCGCCCACCTCCATGCCTGTGTGGGGGCCTCTGGACCGGGCCGGAACGCAGCCGCTGGCGGACGCGGACGCACCGGTCGTCGGGGTGCTCTACTACCGCGCCCACCAGCTGGCCGGCAACACCGCGTTCGTGCACGGGCTGTGCGACGCGATCGAGGCGCACGGAGCCCGTCCGCTGCCGCTGTTCTGCGCCTCGCTGCGCACCGCGCCCGCCGAATTGCTGGATGAGCTGCGGAACGTCGACGCGCTGGTGGTCACCGTGCTCGCGGCCGGCGGCGCGACCCCGGCGGCGGTGTCGGCCGGTGGGGACGACGGGGCATGGGATGTCGGGGCGCTGGCCCAGCTGGACGTGCCAATCCTGCAGGGGCTGTGCTTGACAAGCTCGCGGGCCGCGTGGGGGTCGAACGATGACGGGCTGTCACCGCTGGACGCCGCCACCCAGGTGGCCATCCCGGAGTTCGACGGTCGACTGATCACCGTGCCGTTTTCGTTCAAGGAGGTCGACGCGGACGGGCTGACCAGGTACGTGGCCGACCCGGAACGCGCGGCCAGAGTGGCGGGAATCGCGATCCGGCACGCTCGCCTGCGCCACATCCCGGTGCCCCAACGCCGAGTCGTGCTGATGCTCTCGGCGTACCCCACCAAGCACTCCCGCATCGGAAACGCGGTCGGCTTGGACACCCCGGCCAGCGCGGTTCGGCTGCTGGCCGCGATGCGGGACGCCGGCTACGACGTCGGCCCACCGGATGGCCCAGACGCGCTGCCGGGGTTGGCCGCGCAAGACGGCGACGCGCTGATGCACGCGCTGATCGCGGCCGGCGGGCAGGACCCGAACTGGCTCACCGAGGAGCAGCTGCGCGGTAACCCAGTGCGGATCAGCGCGCGGTGCTACCAGGCGTTTTACGACACGCTGCCGGCCGACCTGCGGTCAGATATCGAGCGACACTGGGGCCCGGCCCCCGGCGAGCTGTATGTGGACTCCTCTCGCGACAAGAACGGCGAGATCGTTTTGGCTGCGCTGCGCGCCGGGAACGTGGTGGTGATGGTGCAGCCGCCGCGCGGGTTCGGGGACAACCCGATCGCGATCTACCACGCCCCGGATTTGCCGCCCACCCATCATTACCTGGCCGCCTACCGCTGGATCGCCGACGGTTTTCACGCCGACGCGGTGGTACACCTCGGCAAGCACGGCAACCTGGAGTGGCTACCGGGGAAAACCGCCGGGATGTCCGCTTCCTGCGGACCAGACGCAGCGATCGGCGACCTGCCGCTGATCTATCCGTTCCTAGTGAACGATCCCGGCGAGGGCACCCAAGCTAAGCGGCGAGCGCACGCCACCCTGGTCGACCACCTGATCCCGCCGATGGCCCGTGCGGAAAGCTACGGCGACATCGCGCGGCTAGAACAATTGCTCGACGAGCACGCGAACATCGCCGCCCTGGACCCGGCCAAGCTGCCCGCGATCCGCCAACAGATCTGGACATTGCTGCAGGCGGCCAAGCTCGATCACGATCTGGGGATCACTAACCGGCCGCACGACGCCGAGTTCGACGACTTCCTGCTGCATGTCGACGGCTGGCTGTGCGAGGTCAAGGACGCCCAGATCCGCGACGGACTGCATATTCTCGGCGCCGCGCCAGTCGGAGCGGCCAGGGTGAATCTGGTGCTGGCCATGCTACGGGCTCGCCAACTGTGGGGTGGCGAGCAGGCTTTACCTGGGCTGCGCGAAGCGCTCGGCCTGGGCGACGAGTCACGCGCACGCACCGATCTCGTCGAGGCCCAAGCCCGTGAGCTGATTCAGGCCATGGAGGACGCCGGCTGGTCTGTCGCCGCGGTCCCGGACGGGCCCGCGGCGGAGGTATTGCGGTTCGCCGCCACCGAGGTGATCCACCGGCTGGCCCGCACCACCGATGAAATCACCCACGTGCTGCACGCTCTGGACGGCGGCTACATCCCAGCCGGACCGTCCGGCTCACCGTTGCGCGGACTGCTGAATGTGCTGCCGACCGGACGAAACTTCTACGCTGTCGACCCGCGCGCGATCCCCAGCAAGCTGGCCTGGGAGACCGGCTGGGCGATGGCCGAGTCGCTGCTTGCCCGCTACCGCGCCGACCACGGCGACTGGCCACGCTCAGTGGGCCTATCCGCCTGGGGCACCTCGGCGATGCGCACCTCGGGCGATGACATCGCCGAAATCATCGCGCTGCTGGGGGTTCGGCCGTGCTGGGACGAAGCATCCCGACGGGTCCGCGGCTTGGAACCAATCGGGCTGGACGAGCTGGGCCGGCCCCGCATCGACGTCACGGTGCGCATTTCCGGGTTCTTCCGCGACGCGTTCCCACACGTGGTGACCATGCTGGACGACGCGGTGCGGCTAGTGGCGTCCCTGGACGAGCCGGCCGCGCAAAACTACGTTCGGGCCCACGCGCGCGCCGATTTGGCTTCGCATGGCGATGAGCGGCGGGCCACCACCCGGATCTTCGGTTCTAAGCCGGGGGCGTACGGCGCTGGCATCTTGCCGCTGCTGGAGAGCCGCAACTGGCGCGACGACGCCGACCTCGCCGAGGTGTATGCCACCTGGGGTGGCTACGCCTACGGCCGTGACCTGGACGGCTGTGAGGCGCGTCCGGACATGGAGAGCGCGTATCGCCGGATCGCGGTGGCGGCCAAGAACATCGACACCCGCGAACACGACATCGCCGACTCCGACGATTACTTCCAGTACCACGGCGGCATGATCGCTACGGTGCGGGCACTGACCGGCCGCGCACCCGCCGCCTACATCGGAGACAGCACCCGCCCGGACGCGGTGCGTACTCGCACGCTGTCCGAGGAGACATCCCGGGTGTTCCGGGCCCGGGTAGTCAACCCGCGCTGGATCGCCGCGATGCGCCGCCACGGCTACAAGGGCGCGTTCGAGCTGGCTGCCACGGTGGACTACCTCTACGGCTACGACGCCACCACCGGCGTGGTCGCGGACTGGATGTACGAGAAACTGGCGGCCGAGTACGTTTTCGACCCGGAGACCGCCAAGTTCCTGCGCGAGTCCAACCCTTGGGCCCGCCACGGCATCACAGAGCGGCTACTCGAGGCCGTGGACCGGGGCATGTGGGAACACCCCGAGCCGGCCACGCTGGCCAGCCTGCGCCAGGCATACCTAGACACCGAAGCGGACCTGGAAGCCGGCTCCGAGTAACCAGTTAAAGATGTGGCACAATGACCCGGATGACTGCCGCGATTGTGCTCGGCATCGAGACCTCATGCGATGAAACCGGCGTTGGGCTGGTGCGCAACGGCAAGCTGCTGGGTGATGCATTAGCGTCGTCGATGGACGAGCACGTGCGCTTTGGCGGGGTGGTTCCGGAGATCGCCGCCCGGGCGCACGTATCGGCGTTGGTGCCTTGCGTGCGGGAGGCGATGCGCCGGGCCGCGGTCCTGCCTAAGCACATCGGCGCGATCGCGGTCACCGCCGGTCCGGGGCTGGCCACCGCGCTGCATATCGGGGTGGCGGCGGCCAAGGCATACGCGGCGGCGTGGGACGTTCCGCTGTACGGCGTGCACCACCTCGCCGGGCATGCGGCGGCTGACCTGCTCGAGCACGGCGCGCTGCCCGCGCGCTGTGTGGTGCTCATCGTCTCGGGCGGACATACCTCGCTGCTGGTGGTGGGCGATCTCGCTCGCGACGAGATCGTGCACTTGAGCGACACCATTGACGACGCGGCCGGCGAGGCGTTCGACAAGGTGGCCCGGATTCTCGGGCTCCCCTACCCCGGTGGGCCGGCGATCGACAAGGCCGCCCGGGACGGCGACCCGGCGGCTATCGCGTTTCCCCGTCCCCTGACCGGCCCACGCGACGACGAGCTGGGCTTTTCGTTCTCCGGGCTGAAGACCGCGGTGGCTCGGTGGGTGGAGCGGTGCGCGGATGACGGGCGGCCGGTACCGGTACCCGACGTAGCGGCGTCGTTCCAGGAAGCGATAGCCGATGTGCTGACCGCCAAGGCCGTGCTGGCCTGCCGCCGGGAGGGCGTTACCGACCTGGTCGTGGTCGGCGGGGTCGCGGCGAACAGTCGGGTGCGTGCGCTGGCCGAGCAGCGCTGCGCCGAGGCCGGCATCACGCTGCGGGTGCCGCCCATCCGGCTGTGCACCGACAACGGCGCGATGATCGCCGCTGTGGGTGACTTGCTGGTCCGCTCCGGTGTTCAACCCAACGGCCTGGCGATATCTGCCTACCCCAGCGTGCGGCTGGAACGCGCTCAGCTGAACTGAGCCCACCCTCCACGCGGCTGAACGCACACGCTCAGTGCAGGTCAGCGCACGTTGCCGAGTAGCCTGCGCACGGTGATCTCGATGGCCACTCGCTCGGGATTGGGTTGAGGTTCCCGGTAGCGCATCGCGTACCGCCGTTCGGCCTCGGCCACCGACTCCCGGTCCTCCCGCACCACCGCCAACCCCTCGACGGTGCACCATCGGCCACCGTCCACCTGGCCCACCGCGACCCGAGCACCCGCTGGGCCGGCGGCCCGGATGTTGGCCACCTTACGCGAGCCACGGCGGGTGATCACCCGGACGATCCCGGTAGCGAGATCAAGGGTTGCCCCCACCGGCACCGTGTGCGGCGTGCCGTTGCGCCGCAACGTAGTCAGCAGACAGATCCGCCGCTCAGCCCAGAACGCATCGAAGTCCGGGCTCAGCCCGTCCCGCCAGTCACCCATTCCCGTGCATCACCCCGGTTTGGACAGCTGACCGGTCTCGGCCAGCTCCCGCAGCACGGCCAGGTTACGCTCCATGCCGGCCCGGAACTCGCCAAGCCGGGACTCGACAATACGTTCCTCCATGTCTGGCATCCGGGCGATGACCTCGTTCAGGCCAGACCATCCCGGCCCGATCCGGGCGAACTGCCGCAGCCGGGTGCCGCCCTCGGTTGGGGTGAGCTCGAAACCCCAGGTCGCGGCTGGGTCATCGACCGCGCCGACGGCCCAGCTGAACAATTGGGGCTCGGTGCACTCGATGACCTGGGACGTGCTGGTCCACTCCCCGTGCGCCGGATGCAGGTTGGTGCCCTCGAACCGCCGGCCGACCTCGGGACGCTCGCCCTTATCCAGCCAGCGCACCCGCCGCAGCTCGGTGCTCAGCGACGCGATTAGCTCGATGTCGGTGACCAGCGGCCACAGCCGCTCGGGCGGGGCCGCCACCAGCGTACTGACCTCCACCGCCGGCGTATCGCTGTACCGCACCATCGCGGATCACCCTCCTTCAGGCCAGCCGTGTACCGCACATGAACCTAGCTGGGTGGTCAGCGCGATGTCGACCACAGGGACACGTGATCGGCTTGCTCAACCCCACCTTTGGAAACCTCCGTAGGAAACCTCCGTAGGAACAAGTAACGCCTCGCCCTGCGCGGAGCACGCCCCGGGACCATGCTGGGAAGCACCCATGGGCCAGCGAGGAGAGGCAGCACGAGGAGATGGAGTACATCCACGCTCGGTACAACCGCGTGGACCGAGGGCAAAGGTGAGCTAATGGGTACTGGCACCAAAGTGGCGATCGTGACCGGAGCGGCGCGCGGCATCGGGGCCGCGACCGCCCAACGCCTGGCCCGCGAGGGCAGAGCCGTCGCGGTGCTCGATCTGGACGAGAGCAACTGCGAGCCCACCGTCAAAGCAATTACCGCCGAAGGCGGCCAGGCGCTTGCGATCGGGGCGGACGTGAGCGACGCCGGGGCCGTGCGGGCCGCTGTCGAGCGGATCGCCACCGAGCTGGGTCCGCCCGTGATACTGGTGAACAATGCCGGTGTGACCAGGGACAACCTGCTGTTCAAGATGACTGAGCAGGATTGGGACACCGTGATGAACGTGCACCTGCGGGGTTCGTTCCTGATGAGCCGCGCGGCGCAGGCGTACATGACCAAGGCGCGGTGGGGCCGCATCGTGAACCTGTCCAGTACCTCCGCGCAGGGCAACCGTGGGCAGGCCAACTACTCCACGGCCAAAGCCGGGCTGCAGGGCTTCACCAAGACCCTGGCGATCGAGCTGGGCAAGTTCGGGATCACCGTCAACGCGATCGCCCCCGGTTTCGTCGCCACCGAGATGACCAAGGCAACCGCTGAGCGGGTCGGCGTGCCGTGGGAGGAGTACCAGGCCAAAGCAGCCGCCCAGATCCCGGTGGGCAGGGTCGGCCAGCCCGAGGACATCGCCTCAGTGGTGTCGTTCCTGGTCAGCGAGGAGTCCGGCTACGTCTCCGGGCAGGTGATCTACGTGGCCGGCGGCCCACGGGACTGAAGCCCGATCACCAGCTACCCGCTAGGCTGCCTTGATGGGGCTACGCTACGAACTACTGGGGTGTGCGCTTGGTGGTCACGTTTTGGTCGGCACGGATGCTAAGGCCATCCGGCCGTCCGACGAGCTGGTGGTACGTGACGCCGGGTATGGCTTGCGTTGGCACCGCTGTCTGCGCTGCGACGGTTGGCTGCCGAAACCCGTTCCCGACCATCCTGGCGAACTATATCCGCCGAAACTGACCGACGAGCACGTTCCGCCTCGGGGCCGGATGTTGCGCGACCGGTACGTGCTGCGTCTGATCGCGTTGGACCGGCTGTTTCACACCGTGGTACTCGGCTCGCTCGCGTTCGTGGTAGTGATGTTCATCCGTCACCGGGAAGGGTTAAATAAGACGTTCGTCCAGATATTGGACGCTGTCCAGGGCGACCTGAGCGGGCGGTTCGGTATCGGGTTGGTTCACCGAATCCAGGATCTGTTCACGGTCGCCCCCACCAGGCTGTGGTTGCTGGCGGCGGCGCTGACCGGCTATGCGCTGCTCGAGGGCGTGGAGGCGGTCGGCCTGTGGCTGGCCAAGCGGTGGGCGGAGTACCTGACGTTCGTCGCCACCGCCGTGCTGTTGATTCCCGAGATCAACGAGCTGGTGATCCGAGTCACAGTATTCAAGGTCACCGCCTTCGTGATCAACCTGGCGGTGGTGGTCTACCTGTTGTGGGCCAAGCGGCTGTTCGGGGTGCGCGGTGGCGGCCGAGCCGAAGACGATGAGCGCCGGGCCAACTGCGGGGTCAGCGCGCTGCGCTCCTCGCATCCCTTCCCGTCAACGCAGACCGCTCCATCGGCCAGCGCCGGCTGAGCGTGCCGCAACGATCCGAGCTGGCGTTGCCGACCTTTCAGGTGACCTCGGTGAGGATTCTTCCGACCACGCTCGTCCGCTTCATTCACTGGGATATAGCTTGCGAGGCACCCGCAAGAAGATGAAGGGGAACCAACATCCGGACCGGGATGACCAATTTCGTTACATCACCAAGCAAGCGGAAGACTTCCTGGCGGCTGCCGACCCTGTGATCAACGTTGATACAAAAAGACCCACAGAGACCACGCTCACTGACCAACCCAAGAAGTCACTACCCGTCACTCGGCACCTGTTCCACATAGATCGGAGCGATACGATCGCGCCCTTGCATAAACAACTTATTGAATCCAGTCCCCCACCTCCAATGTGACCTCTCCCCAAGCTCCAGCCACAATCACGCTGCCCTCGGCGGTAAACGTCAACTCGAACGTGACCTCGACCGCGTCCAGCGCACCGATCGCGCTCCCAGCTGGTCAGTCGTACCCACCGACGAGGTCGCCACCGCCACGATCATGCGTCTGTGCCTGATCAACGCATCAGTCACCGCCTCGTGCTCCGACCCGCTACCTGTTCCCATGGCCCCTCCCAACACCGACACCCTGGATGCGCATTGGCACCACGACAGCGCACTCTGGCGTCTCTTCTTGCCCCGCAGCAACCATCAGCAGCGCCCGCAGGTAAGAAGATGGCCGCTTGTGACGCACAACTGATGTGTTCCGAGGCCGTTGTGTCCCGAGGCGGATAGAGCGTAGATCAGCGGGTGAGTCTCCCGGAGGCCAGCGCGTCGAGGTCGGGATCACCGACCGGCCGTGTGGCGATCGAGGCAGGCATGCACGCGTGCGCTGGGTTGCCGGAGATCGACTCAACCTTGCCGGCCGTGTCACGCGCGGTGAGCCACGCGACGTCGTCGAGCACTGGCTGGCTCTGACTTTGACGGGATGGAGAAGGGCGTCGGCGGACCGAGTGGGACCACAGCTATTGATCATCTTGAGCGTTGACATCCCGTGCTAATCACTCCTCACTCCGTTCGACGCGGCCCACCCTCAAGCGCATTTTGGGAGTGCATATTGTTGGCAGTGCGATCTTGGTAATGGTCGCGGTGGTGGCGGTGAGCGAGCCGCAGGAGTGACGGGCCTACGCCCACGCCGCCACGGCCTGCACGGACACCGCGGAACTGGTGGGAGCACATCCGCGCTCCCACCACGGCCGGCGCGCACCAGCCCGTGCCCGGAGGCCCGCGGGGCGAGCTGGACTTTACCTGACCTGGCACCGATTGTTGCTGGTCAGAACGGCGGCGGGTCGAGATCGTCCGCGTCGGGTTGTGGTGGCGGTTCAGGCTCCGGCCCGGGTATGAGACTGGTTGTCGGTGGCAGGATCGAGCCGTCGCACAGCGGCAGCGGGTTACCCAGCTCAGGTTGGGTGGGACGTGGCCGGGGCGCCGGTAACGGGGGCATCACCGGTTCCCCCCGCGTGACATAAATCCGCCCCAACGGGCTGACCCACCGGAATACTCCGGGCTCAGGTTGGGTCAACCGCCAACCACGGTCCTTATACGGGTGGTGCAAACCACATTCCGGGCCGATGTTGATCCGGATCGTCAGCCCACCACGGGCGTAATCCTCAACATGATCCATCTCACAGCAGGCGGCGGGTCGCATACACCCAGGATGGACACACGTGCGATCCCGAATCTGAATATGCCGAGCCAGCGCGCCCCGAGCAAACCGGTCATCAGGCCGGGTGTCCAACTGGGCCAGCAGGTGATCACGACGGGCGAACTGGCCAGCCAGATCCGCGATCACCCGCGCCCAAGCCCCACCAGCAAACAACGGATGGCGAGCAAGGTGGTCAAGCAGCTCAGCGGTCAACTGCAGCTCCACAATCCCACCCCGACACCGCCCCGGCGGCGATGTGCCGGGGGCTGGTCGGGGTCGTTGCCGAGTCACCCCGCCCAATAGCAGGTAGCCGTCGGTATCGACGATGGCGAAACGCCACTCGGCTCCCCGGTGTTGCGCGGCGACGATGTCGCGGGCGACCTCGGGCAGCACCGGTCCCAGACGGGGGATCTCTCCGGGCCGGTC